>NZ_QTLN01000010.1:0-139537 GCF_003602735.1 Bacteroides sp. AF39-16AC
CAGAAGAAGCCTCCGTGTCTGATAAGGATACGGAGGCTTTGTTCGTTTTATATCTTTACATATACTTGGATGCCGGCATGGATTGTTCTTGTGTTTTAGGCCATGAGTTTTCTGCTGATTTGTAGTGATATCAGGGTGAAATGAACATAAAAAAATGAATATTTTACTCTAAATACTACATAATGAGGATAATTATTCGTATCTTTGTCGCCCGAATAAACAAAAGAAGCTTTGGGAAAGTTTGATAAATACAAAATAGACCTGAAAGGTATGCAAGCAGATTCATGCAAATATGAGTTTGTGCTAGACAACCTTTTCTTTGCCAATATTGATGGACCGGAAGTGCAGAAGGGTAAAGTCAATGTGGTGTTAGTTGTAAAGAAAACATCTCGTGCTTTCGAATTGAACTTCCAGACAGACGGAATGGTGTGGGTGCCATGTGACCGTTGTTTGGACGATATGGAACAGCTTGTCAGCTCGACAGATAAGCTGCTGGTTAAGTTCGGTCATGAATATGCCGAAGAAGGTGACAATCTCATTGTAATTCCCGAAGAGGAAGGTGAGATTAATGTAGCATGGTTTATGTACGAGTTTGTAGCTTTGGCCATCCCCATGAAGCATGTGCATGCTCCGGGTAAGTGTAACAAGGCAATGACCAGCAAATTGAGTAAGCATATGCGCACTACTCCGGATGATGATATGGCTGAGGACACATTTGCTCCGGAAGAAGAGGTGGAGCTGATGAATGAAGAAGAAACGCAGGTAGACCCGCGTTGGGACGAATTAAAGAAAATATTAGATAACAATTAAAGATTAAAGAAAATGGCACATCCTAAGAGAAGACAGTCAAAAACAAGAACTGCGAAGAGAAGAACTCATGATAAAGCAGTAGCTCCTACACTGGCTATTTGCCCGAATTGTGGTGAGTGGCATGTATATCACACTGTATGTGGTGCATGTGGTTACTATAGAGGTAAGCTTGCAGTTGAAAAGGAAGCTGCCGTATAATTACGGTCAGTTTGACTAAAACTTATACTTGAATATCGGGCGTCTAAAAAGATTTGTAATTTAATAAGCAAACCTTTTTAGACTACCGTTGTTTCAGTAGTTCTATAAGTAAACAAGATTTTAATGGAAAAAATAAATGCAGTAATTACAGGAGTCGGCGGTTATGTACCTGATTACGTCTTGACAAACGACGAAATCTCAAGAATGGTGGATACCAATGACGAATGGATTATGACTCGTATCGGAGTAAAGGAAAGACGTATCCTGAATGAAGAAGGGTTAGGTAGTTCCTATATGGCGCGTAAAGCTGCCAAACAGCTGATGCAACGTACTGGCGCGGATCCGGATGATATAGATCTGGTGATTGTAGCTACTTCCACTCCGGATTATCATTTCCCTTCTACAGCTTCTATTTTATGTGATAAGCTAAGGCTGAAAAATGCATATGCTTTTGACTTGCAGGCAGCCTGCAGCGGATTTCTCTATCTGATGGAGACGGCGGCCAATTTCATCCGTTCTGGAAGATATAAGAAGGTTATCATTGTGGGAGCCGACAAGATGTCGTCAATGGTTGATTATACAGATCGTGCTACTTGTCCTATCTTTGGAGACGGCGCTGCAGCTTTCATGCTCGAGCCGACAACAGAAGATGTAGGTATTATGGATGCTATTCTGAGAACCGACGGCAAAGGTTTGCCTTTCCTGCATATGAAAGCGGGTGGGTCGGTTTGTCCTCCCTCTTATTTTACTGTAGACAACCACATGCATTACATTTATCAGGAAGGACGTACTGTGTTTAAGTATGCCGTATCCAATATGTCGGATGTTAGCGCGGCCATTGCCGAGAAAAACGGTCTGACAAAGGATAGCATTGACTGGGTGATTCCGCACCAGGCCAATCTTCGTATCATTGATGCTGTGGCACATCGTCTGGAAGTTCCTCGTGAGAAAGTACTGATTAATATCGAACGTTACGGCAATACCAGTGCTGCTACGTTGCCTCTTTGCATCTGGGACTTTGAAGATAAGCTGAAGAAAGGCGACAACCTTATTTTCACTGCATTCGGCGCAGGATTTACCTGGGGAGCCGTGTATGTGAAGTGGGGATACGACGGAAAGAAGCAGTAACATACTATTGCTAAATATAATATGATAAAAACGCATCCTATTTCGATTCGATGCGTTTTTTTGTCTCAATTCAAATACTGAAGTCATGCACAAAGCAGGTTTTGTAAATATCGTGGGAAATCCGAATGTGGGCAAATCCACATTGATGAACGTTTTGGTAGGTGAGCGCATTTCTATCGCCACTTTCAAGGCGCAGACCACCCGTCATCGGATTATGGGCATCTATAATACGGATGACATGCAAATTGTGTTTTCGGACACTCCGGGTGTATTGAAGCCAAACTATAAGTTACAGGAGTCCATGCTGAATTTCTCCACTTCGGCATTGACGGATGCGGATGTGTTGCTGTATGTGACAGATGTGGTTGAGACTCCCGACAAGCATAATGACTTTGTGGAGAAAGTGGGACACTTGGACGTTCCGGTATTGCTGCTTATCAATAAGATTGATTTAAGCAACCAGGAAAAGCTGGTGGAACTGGTGGAAGCATGGAAGGAATTGCTGCCGAAGGCGGAAATTATTCCTATCTCTGCTACTTCGAAATTTAATGTGGATTATGTCATGAAGCGGGTGAAGGAGCTGTTGCCCGACTCTCCTCCCTATTTCGACAAGGACCAGTGGACGGACAAGCCGGCGCGTTTCTTCGTGACCGAAATAATCCGTGAGAAAATTCTGTTGTACTACGATAAGGAAATCCCTTATTCGGTGGAGGTGATGGTAGAACAGTTTAAGGAGGAGGCAAAGAAGATTCATATCAGTGCCGTAATCTATGTGGAGCGTGATTCGCAAAAAGGTATTATCATAGGCAAGCAGGGGAAGGCTTTGAAGAAAGTGGCTACTGAAGCGCGCCGTGATTTGGAGAGGTTTTTCGGGAAAACGATATTCCTGGAGACGTTTGTGAAAGTTGATAAGGATTGGCGGAGTTCGGACAAGGAACTGCGTAATTTTGGTTATCAGCTGGATTAAGAGTTATTCATACGACTGTGACAGTCGCAAAAAACAAAGAGTGTGAACTATGGGAAATTTAGTTGCAATCGTAGGACGTCCCAATGTGGGAAAGTCTACATTATTTAACCGTCTGACCAAGACACGTCAGGCAATTGTGAATGAGGAAGCGGGAACCACCCGTGACCGCCAATATGGAAAGACCGAATGGTTGGGACGTGAGTTCTCCGTGGTAGATACCGGCGGTTGGGTAGTGAACTCTGATGATATTTTCGAAGAAGAGATTCGTAAGCAGGTATTGATGGCGGTGGACGAAGCCGACGTGATACTGTTCGTGGTGGATGTGATGAACGGGGTTACGGACCTCGACGAGCAGGTAGCTGCCATCTTGCGTCGTGCCAAGAAGCCTGTGTTGCTGGTTGCCAATAAGACTGATAATCATGAACTGCAATACAATGCCCCTGAGTTCTATAGCTTGGGTTTGGGTGACCCTTATTGTATTTCTGCTGTAACGGGTAGCGGTACGGGCGATATGATGGACCTTATCGTCAGCAAGTTCAAGAAGGAATCTGATGAAATTCTGGACGAGGATATTCCCCGCTTTGCAGTAGTGGGACGCCCTAATGCCGGAAAGTCTTCCATAGTCAATGCCTTTATTGGAGAAGACCGCAACATCGTGACGGAGATTGCCGGTACCACGCGCGATTCTATCTATACCCGCTACAATAAATTCGGTTTTGATTTCTACCTGGTAGATACGGCGGGTATCCGTAAGAAGAACAAGGTGAATGAGGATTTGGAGTACTACTCCGTAATCCGTTCCATTCGTTCCATTGAGAATGCAGATGTATGTATTTTGATGGTAGACGCTACGCGTGGCATCGAAAGCCAGGATTTGAATATCTTCTCCTTGATACAGAAGAATGCCAAGGGGCTGGTGGTTGTGGTGAACAAGTGGGACTTGGTGAAGGACAAGACTGTGAAGGTGATGAAGACTTTCGAAGATGCTATCCGCAACCGTTTCGCTCCGTTTGTGGATTTTCCTATCATCTTTGCTTCGGCACTGACCAAACAGCGTATTCTGAAGGTATTGGAAGAGGCGCGTGATGTGTACGAAAATCGTATGACGCGTATTCCGACAGCTCGTTTGAACGAGGAAATGCTGCCGCTTATCGAGGCGTATCCACCCCCTTCAATTAAGGGTAAGTATATCAAGATAAAGTATATTACGCAGTTGCCCAATACCCAGGTGCCGTCATTTGTTTATTTTGCAAATCTTCCACAATATGTGAAAGAGCCTTACAGACGATTCCTGGAAAATAAGATGCGTGAGAAATGGAAGTTGACCGGAACTCCGATAAATATCTATATCCGGCAGAAGTAAAATATATCGTGATGATATAGTCGATTCTATTAACTGGTTTTATGAAGAGAAAGCGTCCGGAACATAGCTTCCGGACGCTTTCTTATGTAATAGGTTAGAAAATGAGGTGTGGTTTTATCCTTCAAGGTTCTGTATCTCCACTTCTTTGACTTTCCGGAATAGGTCAGATGCAAATATGAAACTGTTCAACCGCTCGTTGGTGGAAGTGAAGATATCGTCTTTATTGCCTTCCCATTCTTTGTGTCCTTCGTAAATATAGATGATTTTTTCTCCGATACCCATTACAGAGTTCATGTCATGAGTGTTGATGAGAGTAGTCATATTGTATTCTCGGGTTATATCTTGTATCAGTTCGTCGATGACAAGCGAGGTCTTGGGGTCAAGTCCTGAATTCGGCTCGTCACAGAACAAGTATTGCGGGTTTAGGGCAATGGCACGGGCAATGGCTACGCGTTTCTGCATACCGCCGCTGATTTCTCCGGGAAATTTGTCTTTGGCTTCAATCAGGTTTACACGCTCCAGGCAGAACATGGCACGACGAGTCCGGTCGCGCAGGGTATCGTTGCTGAACATGTTCAGTGGAAACATCACGTTGTCCAGTACCGTCATGGAATCGAACAGCGCGGCACTTTGGAAAATCATTCCCATTTCCCGGCGGAGCGCTTTCTTTTCCTTCTTTCCCATGGCGAGGAAGTTGCGGTGGTCATACAACAATTCTCCTTTGTCCGGTGTCAGCAGACCCACGATACATTTCATGAGTACGGTTTTTCCCGAACCGCTCTGCCCTATGATCAGGTTGGTCTTTCCATTCTCGAAAGTGGCATTGATATCTTTCAGTACCTCTTTTTCTTCAAATGATTTGCAAAGTCCTTTCAGTTCAATCATCCCATTAAAAGTTGAGTTAATATTAGGTCGGCGAATAAGATAAGTACGCTGCTGCATACTACGGAGTCGGTGGACGCCTTGCCCACTTCGATGGAACCGCCTTCGACGGTGTAACCGAAGAATGCCGATACGCTGGCAATGATAAAGGCAAAGAACAGCGACTTGATGATGCCGCACCAAATAAACCATTCGACAAACATGTACTGCAAGCCGTATTCCAAATCTACTGCCGACATGATACCGCCGAACCAGCAAGTACAGAAGGCACCTATGATACCGGCGAATATACTGAACGTCACCATCAGTGGAATGGTTGTCACCATAGCGGCAATTTTCGGTAGGATGAGATAGTTGGCAGAATTGACACCCATAATTTCAAGGGCGTCTATCTGCTGGGTGACTCGCATGGTGCCCAGCTCCGAGGCGATGTTTGACCCGACCTTTCCTGCCAGAATCAGACACATGATGGAGGAGGAGAATTCCAGCAGCATGATTTCTCGGGTTACATATCCCACTGTCCATCGAGGCATGAAAGGACTCTCGATGTTCAACTTTATCTGTATGGTGATTACAGCTCCGATGAAGAACGATATCAGCAATACGATGCCGATAGAGTTCACGCCGAGCTGTTCCAACTCGTTGACATATTGGCGGAAAAACATACGCATACGTTCGGGACGGGCAAATACGCGTCCCATCAGTATGATATATCGTCCCACTGTCTTAAGTGCTTTAAACATAACATATAAGTATTTGAATGCAAATGTACACTATTTCGGCTTATTTTTGCTACATTTGCGGCGAAAACCTTTAGAGTATGGAAGAAGAAAAAGGCATAAAGGACAATGTAGAGGAAGTTAAGGAAAATCTGCAGGCTGGACCAAGCTTGACTGCCGGGGCAGAGCCACGGGAGGAAGGTAGCATGGTGCTGCGTACGGAGGATTTGGTGAAAAAGTACGGAAAGCGTACGGTGGTGAGCCATGTGTCCATTGATGTGAAGCAAGGAGAAATTGTCGGTTTGCTGGGACCGAATGGTGCTGGTAAGACAACTTCGTTTTATATGACCGTAGGGCTGATTACTCCCAATGAGGGACGTATCTTCTTGAATGATTTGGATATAACGAAATATCCGGTATACAAGCGTGCGCAGACGGGTATCGGTTATTTGGCGCAGGAGGCTTCCGTGTTCCGTCAAATGAGTGTGGAAGACAATATTGCATCTGTACTGGAAATGACTGACAAGCCTTTGGAGTATCAGAAAGACAAGCTGGAGAGCCTGATTGCAGAGTTCCGCTTGCAGAAGGTAAGGAAGAACAAGGGTAACCAGTTATCAGGTGGCGAGCGGCGCCGTACAGAAATTGCCCGTTGTCTGGCCATTGACCCCAAATTTATTATGTTGGACGAGCCTTTTGCTGGTGTAGACCCGATTGCAGTGGAGGATATTCAGCAGATTGTGTGGAAGTTGAAAGATAGGAATATCGGCATTTTGATTACTGACCACAATGTGCAGGAGACGCTGAGCATTACCGATCGTGCTTATCTGCTATTTGAAGGAAAAATTCTGTTCCAGGGTACGCCGGAAGAGTTGGCCGAGAATAAGATTGTACGTGAAAAGTACCTGAGTAATAGCTTCGTACTTCGTCGCAAGGATTTTATGAAGTAATCCCGGATACTGTCGATTGATAGAAATAAAAAAGACCACTCATTCAGTGGCCTTTTTTATTTCTCCTTAAATCTCTATGATTAATATTTTGGAGGTCTTGCTTCTTTCACTACCATTTGGCGGCCGAAGAATTCAGCACCGTCTAGTTCGGCAATAGCTTTAGCTGCAGCAGCGTCATCTTCCATTTCTACAAAAGCGATGCCTCTGAAACGTCCGGTGGTGCGGTCATTGATAAATTTTACAGAAGATACTGTGCCGTAATCTTCCATTGCCTTCTGCAGGTCACTCTCCTTAACGCGGTAGTTAAGGTTTCCAACATAAATGTTCATAATGAAATTGATAAAATAAATATAATGAATAAAACTCTCTTGGAAGGAAGGCTGAATAATAAATGGATTACAACGACAGAGAGTTTACAAAAGCGTTCTTGAAAACGGAAGTAAAAACCATGTAATGGAAATCGAAAAACTAATGCGCCATCATTCCGCGACAAAGAAACGCATAAAATTCGGATAAACAATGTTTTTCCTTAATTATTTTTGTAGATTGTCGTGCCTTCGGGCAACTCCCATTTCTCTTCATAGAAACTGGACGGTTCGGTTTATCATCGTCTTTTCCCTGAGTATCTTTCCCATAAACGTCCTCCGTTGTCAGTCCGATGGTTGGGCTCTTCTACCGCTCTATCCAAGAATTAAACTGAAATAAATCGGCAATGTTCTTTTGATAATTGAAAGAATAACGCTAATTTTGCACGCCCATTTGAGATATGGAACAAAGTATAAATCAAATAAATAATTGTCAGAATGAACGTTTCATTACAAAACATTGACAAAGTAAGCGCACTGCTTACTGTAAAGCTTGAGAAAGCAGATTATCAGGAAAAAGTAGACAAATCATTGAAGAGCTTCCGTCAGAAGGCACAGATTCCCGGTTTCCGTAAGGGAATGGTTCCTATGAGCTTAGTTAAGAAAATGTATGGTAAGTCTGCATTGGCTGAAGAGGTGAACAAGCTGCTTTCAGAAACAGTATATAAGTATATCCAGGACAATAAGGTAAATATATTGGGCGAGCCTTTGCCCAACGAAGACAAGCAGCAGGAAATTGATTTCGATACTATGGAAGAGTTCGAATTCTTGTTTGATATTGCTTTGGCTCCGGAATTTAAAGCTGAAGTCAGTGCAAAAGATAAGGTAGATTACTATACTATTGAAGTTACAGACGAAATGGTGGATAACCAGGTCAAGGCTTACACTCAACGTAACGGCAAGTATGACAAGGTAGACGTTTACGAGGACAATGACATGCTGAAAGGTTTGCTTGCTGAACTGGATGAAGAAGGTAATACCAAAGAGGGTGGTATTCAGGTGGAAGGTGCTGTAATGATGCCTTCGTACATGAAAAATGATGAACAGAAAGCTATCTTTGCCGGTGCAAAAGTGAACGATGTGCTTGTATTCAATCCGAATACTGCTTGGGACGGAAATGCTGCCGAATTGTCTTCTTTATTGAAGATTGACAAGGAAGCTGCTCCCGAAGTAAAATCCAATTTCAGCTTCCAGGTAGAAGAAATCACACGTTTCGTTCCGGGTGACTTGACTCAGGAAATTTTCGACCAGGTATTTGGCGAAGGTAATGTGAAAACGGAAGAGGAATTCCGTGCCAAAGTGAAGGAAGTTATTGCCAACCAGTTCGTGGCAGACAGTGACTATAAGTTCTTGATTGACGCACGTAAGATGCTGACAGAGAAAGTAGGCAAGCTGGAATTCCCGGATGCATTACTGAAGCGCATTATGCGTCTGAACAATCCTGACAAGGAAGAAAGCTTTGTAGAGGACAACTATGACAAGAGCATCGAAGAGCTGACTTGGCACCTGATTAAAGAACAGCTGGTGAAAGCCAATGATATCAAGGTTGAGCAGGAAGACATCACAAACATGGCTAAGGAAGCTACCCGCGCACAGTTTGCACAATATGGTATGATGAGTGTGCCTGAAGAAATCCTGGAAAACTACTCAAAGGAAATGCTTAAGAAGAAAGAGAGCATAGAAGGCTTGGTTAATCGTGTGGTTGAATCTAAATTGGCTACAGCATTGAAGTCTCAGGTGGAACTGGAGCATAAGAACGTTTCTGCTGAAGAGTTCAATAAGATGTTTGCATAAGAGTAATGTGAGCCTACGGCTAAAATTTATAAAGAAACACAGAGTTTGACAAACTATAACTCTGTGTTTTTTTGTGTCTCTGTGTTCTTTTTTGTTTCTTTGTATCCTTATAAATTAAAAAATAGAAAGAAATGGATGATTTTAGAAAATACGCTACCAAGCATCTTGGTATGAACAGTTTGGTGCTGGACGATGTGATTAAATCACAAGCCGGCTATTTGAATCCCTATATCCTCGAGGAACGCCAGCTCAATGTAACGCAGTTGGACGTGTTTTCCCGTCTGATGATGGACCGCATCATTTTCCTCGGTACGCAGGTTGATGACTATACAGCCAATACTTTGCAGGCTCAGTTGCTTTATCTGGATTCGGTGGATCCGGGCAAGGATATTTCCATCTATATCAATTCGCCGGGCGGTTCGGTATATGCCGGTCTGGGTATTTATGATACCATGCAGTTCATCAGTAGTGATGTGGCTACCATCTGTACTGGAATGGCGGCAAGCATGGCAGCCGTATTGCTGGTTGCCGGTGCCGAAGGCAAACGCTCCGCATTGACCCACTCCCGCGTGATGATACACCAGCCGATGGGAGGTGCCCAGGGGCAGGCCTCGGATATTGAAATCACGGCACGTGAAATCCAGAAGT
This sequence comes from Bacteroides sp. AF39-16AC, assembly GCF_003602735.1. Taxonomy (NCBI): domain Bacteria; kingdom Pseudomonadati; phylum Bacteroidota; class Bacteroidia; order Bacteroidales; family Bacteroidaceae; genus Bacteroides; species Bacteroides sp. AF39-16AC. Next base: position 9,822 of record NZ_QTLN01000010.1, read on the forward strand.
TGAAGAAAGAACTTTATACCATTATCGCCGACCACTCCCACACTCCCTTTGACAAGGTATGGGCAGATTCTGACCGTGACTACTGGATGACAGCCCAGGAAGCCAAAGAATATGGTATGGTAGATGAGGTTTTGATTAAAAAATAAATATGGCAGATTCAAGAAAGAATAAAAATAGATGCAGTTTTTGCGGTCGCACCGAAGATGAAGTCGGATTTCTCATAACGGGGATGAATGGCTATATCTGCGACAGTTGCGCCACCCAGGCTTATGAGATTACTCAGGAGGCTTTGGGGGCTGGCAAGAAGGCAAGTGCCACGAAGCTGAATCTGAAAGAACTTCCTAAACCCGTAGAAATAAAGAAGTTCCTCGATCAATATGTCATTGGTCAGGACGATGCCAAGCGTTTCTTGTCTGTGTCGGTGTACAACCATTACAAACGTCTGCTCCAGAAGGACGGCGGTGATGATGTGGAGATTGAAAAATCGAACATCATCATGGTAGGCAGTACCGGTACGGGAAAGACGTTATTGGCGCGTACTATCGCAAAGTTGCTGCATGTTCCTTTTACTATTGTAGATGCAACAGTTCTGACAGAGGCAGGTTATGTGGGTGAGGACATTGAAAGCATTTTGACACGTCTGCTCCAGGTGGCGGATTATAACGTGCCCGAGGCAGAGCAAGGTATCGTGTTTATTGATGAGATAGACAAAATAGCGCGCAAGGGTGATAATCCTTCCATAACCCGTGATGTGAGTGGTGAAGGCGTGCAGCAGGGATTGCTGAAACTGCTGGAAGGTTCTGTGGTGAATGTGCCTCCCCAGGGTGGGCGCAAGCATCCCGACCAGAAAATGATTCCGGTCAATACCAAGAATATTCTGTTCATTTGCGGTGGGGCTTTCGATGGCATTGAAAAGAAAATTGCCCAGCGGCTGAATACGCACGTTGTCGGGTATAGCGCTGTACGCAATACGGCAACCATTGATAAGAGCAACATGATGCAGTACATTGCTCCGCAGGATTTGAAGTCGTTCGGACTGATTCCCGAGATTATCGGCCGCCTTCCGGTGCTGACTTATCTGAATCCGTTGGACCGTGCGGCATTGCGCTCCATTCTTACGGAACCGAAGAATTCCATCATCAAGCAATACATCAAACTGTTTGAGATGGACAATGTGAAGCTGACGTTTGAAGATGCTGTATTTGAATATATCGTGGATAAAGCGGTAGAATATAAGTTGGGAGCCCGCGGCTTGCGTTCCATTGTGGAGACAATTATGATGGATGCCATGTTCGAAATTCCGTCAGAACAGAAGGACAATTTTGTTGTGACGTTGGACTACGCCAAGCGCCAGCTTGAAAAGGCAAATATAGCACGACTGCAAAGTGCTTAAGAATCAGATGGTAATACGGGGTAAAACCGACTATTTTACTTTTTATTGAAAAATATTCGATGGATTATGCTTGAAATTTAAGAAGTTGTTTATAACTTTGTTAGGGTTCTTTGTGAAAACAAGGCGGAGTACCACTATTAAAAGTTAACTCAATAAACAACAACCTAATGAATCATGGCAGGGAAGAAGATTAATTTGATAGACCAGCTGAAGAAATACTTCGGGTTCGATACATTTAAAGGAAATCAGGAAGCAATCATAGAGAATCTGTTGGCGGGTAATGATACATTCGTGTTGATGCCTACCGGTGGTGGAAAATCTTTGTGCTACCAACTGCCGTCCTTGTTGATGGAGGGCACGGGTATCGTGATTTCTCCTCTGATTGCCTTGATGAAGAATCAGGTCGATGCGATGCGTAACTTCAGCGAAGAGGATGGGATAGCCCACTTCATCAATTCTTCCCTAAACAAGAGCGCGATAGACCAGGTCCGGTCCGACATACTCAGTGGTAAGACAAAGCTGTTGTATGTAGCTCCGGAATCACTGACGAAGGAAGAGAATGTGGAGTTTCTGAAAACGGTGAAGATTTCGTTCTATGCCGTGGACGAAGCCCATTGTATTTCTGAATGGGGTCATGACTTCCGTCCTGAGTATCGCCGCATCCGTCCCATTATCAATGAAATAGGAAAAGCCCCTCTGATAGCGTTGACTGCGACGGCTACACCGAAAGTGCAGCATGACATCCAGAAGAATCTGGGTATGGTGGATGCGCAGGTGTTCAAGTCATCGTTCAACCGCCCGAATCTCTATTATGAGGTACGCCCCAAGACTGCAAATGTAGACCGGGACATCATCAAGTTCATTAAGAACAATCCCGAAAAGTCAGGCATTATCTATTGCCTGAGCCGGAAGAAAGTGGAGGAACTTGCTGAAATCCTGCAGGCAAACGGAATCAATGCCCGTGCCTATCATGCCGGAATGGATTCGGCTACACGAACACAGAACCAGGATGATTTCCTGATGGAAAAAATTGATGTGATTGTAGCTACCATTGCTTTTGGTATGGGTATTGACAAACCGGATGTGCGTTATGTTATCCATTATGATATTCCCAAAAGTCTGGAAGGATATTACCAGGAGACCGGACGTGCCGGAAGAGATGGAGGAGAAGGGCAGTGTATTACTTTCTATACCAATAAAGACTTGCAGAAGCTCGAGAAGTTTATGCAAGGCAAACCTGTAGCAGAGCAGGAAATTGGCAAGCAGCTTCTGCTGGAGACTGCTGCGTATGCCGAATCTTCCGTATGCCGCCGAAAAGCATTGCTTCATTACTTCGGCGAAGAATATATAGAAGAAAATTGTGGTAATTGTGACAATTGTTTAAATCCGAAAAAACAAGTGGAAGCTCAAGAATTATTGTGTACCGTGATTGAAGCTATTCTCGCGGTGAAAGAAAATTTTAAAGCGGACTATATTATAGACATAATACAAGGTAAGGAAACTTCAGAAGTGCAGGCGCATCTGCATGAAGATCTCGAAGTGTTCGGCTCTGGTATGGGCGAAGAAGACAAAACGTGGAATGCTGTGATCCGTCAGGCACTTATTGCCGGTTACCTGAGTAAGGATGTCGAAAACTATGGCTTGCTGAAAGTGACAGATGACGGTAAGAAGTTCCTTAAACATCCCAAATCATTCAAAATAGTGGAAGACAATGACTTTGAGGATGTGGAAGAGGAAGCACCTGCACGTGGAGGCGGTGCGTGTGCGGTAGACCCGGCATTGTACTCCATGTTGAAGGACTTACGAAAGAAGTTGTCCAAGAAGTTGGAAGTGCCTCCTTATGTCATTTTCCAAGACCCGTCTTTGGAAGCGATGGCGACCATATATCCGGTGACTTTGGACGAGTTGCAGAACATACCGGGTGTAGGAGCCGGAAAGGCAAAACGCTACGGCGAGGAATTCTGTAAACTCATTAAGCGGCACTGTGAGGAGAATGAGATTGAACGTCCCGAGGACTTGCGTGTGCGTACTGTGGCCAATAAGTCAAAAATGAAGGTGGCCATCATTCAGGCCATTGACCGTAAGGTGGCATTGGATGACATTGCCATGTCAAAGGGCATTGAGTTTGAAGAGCTGCTGGATGAGATAGAAGCTATCGTCTACTCCGGAACGAAATTGAATATCGACTATTTCTTGGAGGATATTATGGATGAAGACCACTTGCTGGATATCTATGATTATTTCAAGGAATCTACCACTGATAAGATTGACGATGCTCTGGATGAGTTGGGTGATGACTTTACGGAAGAAGAGGTACGTTTGGTACGCATCAAGTTTATTTCAGAGATGGCAAACTGATTGGTTTTAGTTGATAAAAAAGAAAAAAAATGTTGCGTGCAAGTATACGGAATGGAATAAAAACCGTATATTTGCACGCAATAAATTTTAAACGCATAGCCCTATGTCATTTATTGCTGATAAGATTGTAATGGATGGATTAACTTATGACGACGTACTGTTAATCCCCGCTTATTCTGAAGTCTTGCCCAAAACAGTCGAACTCTCGACTAAGTTTTCACGAAACATTGAGTTAAAAATCCCGTTTGTAACTGCTGCCATGGATACGGTTACCGAAGCGAAGATGGCTATTGCCATTGCCCGCGAAGGTGGTATCGGAGTTATTCATAAGAATATGTCCATTGAGGAGCAGGCACGTCAGGTAGCTATTGTGAAGCGTGCCGAAAACGGTATGATTTATGACCCGGTGACTATCAAGAGAGGTTCTACGGTAGCTGATGCGCTGGCTTTGATGGCTGAATACAAGATTGGTGGTATTCCGGTGGTAGATGATGAAAGATATTTGGTAGGCATTGTTACCAATCGTGACCTTCGTTTTGAGAAAGATATGAATAAGCGTATCGATGAGGTAATGACTAAGGAGAACATCATTACTACCAATCCTACGACGGATATGGAGGCTGTTTCTCAAATTCTGCAAGAACATAGAATCGAGAAGTTGCCGGTAGTAGATAAAGACAACAAATTGGTAGGTCTGATTACCTATAAGGATATTACCAAGGCAAAGGATAAACCTATGGCGTGCAAGGATAGCAAAGGTCGTCTGCGCGTTGCTGCCGGAGTGGGAGTGACGAATGACACTTTGGAGCGCATGCGGGCTTTGGTGGATGCAGGGGCGGATGCCATTGTCATTGATACGGCTCACGGACATTCCAAGGGGGTTATTGAAAAATTGAAAGAAGCCAAGGCTAACTTCCCTCATATTGATATTGTTGTTGGTAATATTGCTACCGGTGAAGCTGCGAAGGCATTGGTCGAGGCTGGTGCTGATGGAGTAAAGGTGGGCATCGGTCCGGGTTCCATCTGCACTACCCGTGTAGTTGCCGGTGTGGGTGTTCCTCAGTTGTCTGCGGTTTATGATGTGGCAAAGGCACTGAAGGGCACGGGTATTCCTTTGATTGCCGATGGCGGTTTGCGTTACTCGGGTGACGTAGTGAAGGCGTTGGCTGCCGGTGGTTACAGCGTGATGATCGGTTCGCTGGTTGCCGGAACGGAAGAGTCTCCGGGCGATACGATTATTTTCAACGGTCGTAAGTTCAAGTCCTATCGGGGTATGGGGTCGCTGGAAGCTATGGAAAATGGTTCCAAGGACCGCTACTTCCAAAGCGGTACCAGTGACGTGAAGAAATTGGTTCCAGAGGGCATTGCTGCCCGCGTTCCTTATAAAGGTACTTTGTATGAAGTTATTTATCAGTTGGTTGGCGGTCTGCGTGCCGGTATGGGCTATTGCGGTGCAGCCAATATAGAGAAACTGCACGATGCTAAGTTTACCCGCATTACTAATGCAGGTGTACTCGAAAGCCATCCGCATGATGTATCTATAACCAGTGAGGCACCGAACTATAGCCGTCCAGAGTAAGATAATAACAAAATAATAGTGAATGCCCGGAGAGAGATTGCCGCTTTCCGGGCATTTTGTTTATATTTGCAGCCGTATAAAAAGAACGGATGGTGCTTATGGTTAGATTGTTTTGGGTGTTTTTCTTCCTCGGGTTCGGATTGGCTGTTTCGGCCCAGGACGATCCGGTACTGATGCGTATCAATGGAAAGGAGGTCCTCCGTTCTGAATTCGAACGTAGCTATAATAAGGGCGGTACCTCTGTCGGTGCAGGCCGGAAGGCATTGGATGCATATGTGAATAAGTTTATAGACTTCAGGCTGAAAATAGAGGCTGCCGAAGTTGCGGGATTGGATACTTCCCGTGTCTTCCAGAAGGAGCAGGATGAGTATCGCCGCTGTCTGATTAAATCATACTTGACAGATGAGGAGACGGCAGAGCAGGAGGCACGGCAGTATTATGACAAGATGAAATCCGGCCGGCGTGCGGGCCGGGTATATGTGAAGCATATTTTTAAATATCTCCCCCAGAATATTTCCGGTCATACCTTACGTGAGATGGAGTCCAGGATGGATTCTATCTACAGGGCTCTTGCAAAGGAAGGGGGAGCTGTGCCGTCTTTCGATGCTTGCGTCGAGCAATTTTCCGATGAGAAGAAAGCATTTTGGGTGGGTTGGCTGCAGATGCCGGTGGAGTTTGAGGATATTGTATTCGGGTTGAATGCCGGAGAGATTTCCCGTCCGTTCCTCACTCCTCAAGGCATTCATATCGTGAAAGTACTCGAACAGCAGGAAATCCTTCCTTTTGAGAGGATGAAGGACAAGATAATCCGTTGTCAAACCCGTCGTCATGGAATGGATAAAGGAACGCGGGCTTTTGTGGATAAACTGAAGAAAGAATATCACTATATGCCGGATAAAGCCGGTATCGACGAACTGCTGGCCAAAGGAAGCACTTCTCGTGTATTGTTTACACTGGATGGCAAGGCATACGGTGGAAAAGAGTTTGCCGGATTTGCCGCTGTTTATCCGGCAGGGACGCGCAGACAGTTGGAGGCTTTTACAGTAAAAACGATTCTGGACTATGAAAACTCCCGTCTGGAATTGAAGCATCCCGAATTCTGTGCGTTGGTGCAGGGGCATCGTGACAGCATGTTGCTTGCCGAAATCACTGACCGTGAAGTGGGAAAGAGGAGTGTGGTGGATGAAGCGGGATTGAAAGCATATTTTGAGGCGCACCGTTCGGACTTCCATTGGGACGAACCGCGTTATAAGGGTATTGTGCTGCATTGTACTACCAAGCGGGTGGCGAAGCAAGTACGGAAATTTCTGAAACAGATTCCGGAAGAGGAGTGGATGGATGCCATCCGTCTCACCTTCAATGCCGGCGATACTCCCAAGGTGCAGGCAGAGCAAGGATTATTTGCCCCCGGTGATAATGTATATGTGGATGATTTGGTGTTCAAAGGGAAGGATGCAACCCCGGTTTTGTCATTTCCCTTTACTGCTGTACAAGGTCGTAAGCAGAAGGGACCGGATAGTTGGCAAGAGGTGCGAGAGCCGCTCGTAACCGCTTATCGGAACTATTTGGAAACGCATTGGGTGGCAAAGTTGCGTGCTGCCGGTAAGGTTGAAATTGACCAAGAGGTTTTAAAAACCGTTAATAATCACTGATGCAACCGATTAAAACACTATCTTCGTACCTCAAAACGAAGTAAATATCAGTTGGTGATGCGAACAACCTGCTTTGGGCTTTTAATTTTCCTTCTCTGTGCGGCGTGCAGCGAGCAGCACGACCATAAAGGGCGGACACCGTTAGTGGAGTTGGACGGCAATTTCCTTTACCGGGAAGATTTGCAATCGGTACTTCCTGCCGGTTTGTCCAAAGACGACAGTCTGTTGTTTGCAGAACATTATATCCGTAATTGGGTGGAAGATATTTTGCTGTACGATAAAGCGCAGAGCAATATTCCCAATAACGGTGAGATTGATAAACTTGTGGAGAATTATCGCAAAGCATTGATAATGCATACCTATCAGCAGGCTTTAATACATCAGCGGCTATCAGAGGAGATTTCAGAACAAGACTTGACGGAGTATTACGAGAAGAACCAGGCGCTCTTCAAGGTGGAACGTCCGTTGATGAAAGGCTTGTTCATCAAAGTTCCTTTGACAGCCCCGCAGCTGGGCAATGTCCGTCGCTGGTACAAGACGGAAACCCGTGAGGCGGTGGAACATCTGGAAAAGTACAGTCTGCAGAATGCTGTGAAGTATGAGTATTTTTATGATAAATGGGTGCCGGTATCGGAAGTGCTGGATATGCTGCCCTTGAAGGTTCCTAATGTGGACGAGTATCTGGACAAGAATCGCCATGTAGAGCTGAAGGATACGGCTTTCCATTATTTCCTGAATGTGAGCGATTATCGCCCGGTGGGAGAGCAGGAACCCTATGAGTTTGCCCGTAGGCAAGTGAAGGATATGCTGCTGAACGTGAAGCAGGTGGAATTCATGAAGCAAGTGAAGGATGATTTGTACCAACGGGCGGTGAAAAGAGACAAGATTAAATATTATTTAGAATAAGACACCAAGAATGAAACAGTGTATGAACTTTAAGTTTGTAATTTTATTTGCCTTGACGCTATTAGTCGGTTCTACCGTTTATGGACAAGACAACGTAATTGACGAGGTAGTGTGGGTAGTAGGTGACGAGGCTATACTGAAGTCCGAAGTGGAAGAAGCACGCATGAGTGCATTGTATGAAGGACGCAAATTTGACCGTGACCCTTATTGCGTGATACCGGAGGAGATAGCCGTGCAGAAGCTGTATCTTCACCAGGCTGCCCTCGACAGTATCGAAGTATCCGAGAGTGAGGTTATCCAGCGTGTGGACTATATGACGAACATGTACATCGCCAACATCGGTTCGCGCGAGAAAATGGAGGAATACTTCAACAAGACTTCCAGTCAGATTCGTGAAACGCTGCGCGAGAATGCCCGTGAAGGATTGAAGGTTCAGAAGATGCAGCAGAAACTGGTGGGTGAGATTAAGATAACTCCGGCTGAGGTGCGCCGTTACTTCAAGGATTTGCCGCAGGACAGCATTCCTTATATCCCTACCCAGGTGGAGGTGCAGATTATCACTCAGCAGCCTAAGGTTCCTTTGGAGGAAATAGAAGATGTAAAGAGGCGTCTGCGTGAGTATACCGACCGTGTCAATAAGGGCGAAAGCTTTTCCATGTTGGCTCGTCTGTACTCCGAGGACCGTGGCTCGGCCATGCGTGGCGGTGAAATAGAGTTTTCGGGACGCGGTATGCTGGACCCCGCTTATGCCAATGTAGCTTTCAACTTACAAGACCCCAGCAAGGTTTCCAAGATTGTAGAGTCTGAATATGGTTTCCATATCATTCAGTTGATAGAGAAGCGCGGTGACCGTATTAAAACGCGCCACATTCTGTTGAAACCGCATATTCCGGAAGAAGCTCTGGCTGCCGGTTGTGCCCGTTTGGATTCTATTGCCGATGATATCCGCAATAACAAGTTCTCTTTTGAAGAGGCTGCCTCAGTGCTTTCGCAGGATAAGGATACGCGTAACAATCATGGTTTGTTGCCGAATCCCAATACGAATACTTCCCGTTTTGAGATGCAGGAACTTCCCCCTGAAATAGCCAAGGTGGTGGATAAGATGAAAGTGGGCGAAATCTCCGAAGCCTTCACCATGATTCCGCAAAAGACCGGAAAAGAAGAGTGTGTGATTGTGAAACTGAAGAGCCGTACGACGGGACACAAGGCTACCATTGCCGATGACTATCAGAACTTGAAAGAGATTGTGTTGGAGAAACGCCGCGACGAAGTGCTGGACAAGTGGATTCGTGAGAAGCAGAAGCACACGTATGTCCGTATCAAGGATAATTGGAAGAATAACTGTACGTTCAAGTATCCGGGCTGGATCAAAGAATAATCCGGAAGGATTTACATGGATTTGTATGCAAAAGAAGAATACAAAAAATCATTTCCTGAACAAGCATAGATACCTCCTGGTAGGCATTCTATGCTTGTTTGGCATCTGTCTGCTGAGTGCGCAGGACAAAAAGAAGAGTACTGGTGCACCGGAGAAGAGGAAAGTGGACTCGATTGAACAGAAAAAGACGGAGACGTCGGAAAAGAAGAAGACGCGCGTCGATTTGTTGTACGCAGATGAGGCGCAGGCAGACAAACAGTTGCGTCCTGATGTGCAGGTACTCATCGGTTCGGTGAGGATGAAGCATGACAGTATGTACATGTTCTGTGATAGTGCGCTGATATTCGAAAAGATAAATTCTGTGGAGGCATTCGGCAATGTGCGTATGGAGCAGGGTGACACCTTGTTTATCTATGGAGACTATCTGTATTATGACGGCATGTCGCAGCTGGCCATGCTGCGTGAGAATGTACGTATGATAAATCGTAATACGGTGCTGACAACCGACAGTTTGAACTATGACCGTCTGTACGATTTGGGTTATTACTTCGAAGGCGGTACGCTGACCGACGAGGATAATGTGCTGACTTCCGAGTGGGGAGAATATAGCCCTGCCACCAAGTTGGCTGTCTTCAACCACGACGTGAAGCTGGTCAACCCGAAGTTTGTCTTGACTTCGGATACCTTGAAGTATAGTACAGCTACCAAGATTGCTACCATTCTAGGTCCCTCCGACATTGTGAGTGATCAAAATCATATTTATTCCGAACGTGGCGTGTACAATACGACTACTGAGCAGGCAGAACTGCTCGACCGTTCCGTACTGACCAACGACGGCAAGAAATTGACCGGTGACAGCCTTTTCTACGACCGCATCTTGGGATACGGTGAGGCTTTTGACAATGTACAGATGAATGATACGGTCAACCGGAACATGTTGACTGGCGACTACTGTTTCTACAACGAACTGACCGGAAGCGCCGTTGCCACCAAACGTGCCGTAGCTATCGACTATTCGCAGGGCGACAGTCTGTTTATGCACGGTGATACTTTGCGGCTGATTACCTACCATATGAATACCGATTCCATGTACCGGGAGATGCGTGCCTATCATAAGGTGCGTGCTTATCGCACGGATGTGCAGGCCGTATGCGATTCGTTGGTGTATAATTCCAAGGACTCTTGCATGACGATGTACACCGACCCTATCTTGTGGCACGGGGAACAACAGTTGTTGGGCGAGGAAATTAAAATTTACATGAACGATAGTACCATCGACTGGGCACATATCATCAATCAGGCCCTGACGGTAGAGAAAAAGGACAGTATTCACTATAACCAAGTTTCCGGTAAGGAGATGAAAGCTTTCTTCATAGATGGAGACATGCGTCTGGTGGAGGTAAACGGCAATGTACTGGTGGTGTATTATCCGGTAGAGGAGAAGGACAGTTCGCTGATTATGATGAACTATTCGGAAGGTGGACTTTTGAAAATGTACTTGAAGGAGAGAAGAATGGAGCGCGGAGTCTTTGTTGGAAAGACTACCGGTACAGCCTATCCTCTGGACCAGATTCCACCAGATAAGAGCAAGCTGCCTTCTTTTGTCTGGTTCGACTACATCCGTCCGCTCAACAAGGAGGACATCTTCGAGTGGAGGGCTAAAAAAGCAGGTGAAGTATTGAAGAAAAGTGACCGGAAACCTGTAACTTCGCCAAGGAATATGCATATTAAACGAAATAATAAGTAGCGTCATGGGAATGTTTGCAATGCGGAAGCCTCGTGGCTTCAATCATAGCTATATCTATGTGGATGAGCGGAAAGAGAAGTTGGCGAAGATGGAAGAAAACGCCAAGCGTGACCTGGGTATGCTGCCGGAAAAGGAATTCTCGCCCGAGGATATACGGGGCAAATTCATAGAAGGAACAACTCACCTGAAGCGGCGCAAGGAGAGCGGACGTAAGCCGATGCATTTGGGCATAATCCTTGTTGTCATAGCTGTGCTGATTTATCTGTGGTATGCTATCAGTAACGGAATCATATAATAATGATTAATCATTAATCCCTAATCATTAAACATTATCATGAGCGATATCATTCATTTGCTGCCCGATTCGGTTGCCAATCAGATTGCTGCCGGAGAGGTGATTCAGCGTCCGGCATCTGTTGTGAAAGAATTGGTGGAAAATGCAATTGATGCCGAAGCAGGGGAAATACATGTGCTGATTACCGATGCGGGCAAGACCTGCATTCAGGTGATTGATGATGGGAAGGGTATGTCCGAAACGGATGCGCGCCTTTCTTTTGAACGTCATGCGACTTCAAAGATACGCGAGGCTGCCGATTTGTTTGCCCTACGCACCATGGGCTTCCGTGGAGAGGCGTTGGCTTCTATAGCAGCGGTAGCTGAAGTGGAGTTGAAAACACGTCCGGTCAGCGAGGAGCTGGGGACGCGGCTGCTGATTGCCGGCTCTAAAGTCGAGAGCCAGGAAGCCGTTTCCTGCCCTAAGGGAAGCAATTTTTCCATCAAGAACCTATTCTTCAATATTCCTGCCCGGCGTAAATTCCTGAAAGCCAACTCTACGGAGTTGAGCAATATCCTTACGGAATTCGAGCGTATAGCGCTGGTGCATCCTGAGGTAGCCTTCTATCTGTATAGTAATGATACGGAATTGTTCAATCTTCCGGTAATGCCTTTGCGGCAACGCATCATGGCAGTCTTCGGAAAGAAGCTGAATCAGCAGTTGCTGTCCGTAGACGTCAATACGACGATGATAAAGATTTCCGGTTTTGTAGCCAAGCCGGAAACGTCCCGCAAGAAAGGAGCGCACCAATACTTTTTTGTGAACGGGCGCTATATGCGTCACCCCTATTTCCACAAAGCGGTGATGGATGCTTATGAACAGCTGATTCCTGCCGGTGAGCAAATCTCCTACTTTATTTATTTCGAGGTAGACCCTGCCAATATCGATGTGAACATCCATCCGACGAAGACGGAGATTAAGTTCGAGAATGAGCAGGCTATCTGGCAGATTCTGTCGGCTGCGGTCAAGGAATCCTTAGGTAAGTTTAGCGCTATACCTACTATCGATTTTGATACCGAGGACATGCCGGATATTCCTGCATTCGAGCAGGCTCGTCCGATAGAGCCTCCGAAGGTACACTATAACACGGATTTCAATCCCTTCAAGACGTCTTCCGCTTCTTCCTATGGAGGTGGTGGCAATTATTCGCGTCCCAAAGTGGAGTGGGAGGGGCTTTATTCCGGTTTGGAAAAAGCCAGCAGGATGAACGAGCCGATGGAGGAAGAACCTTTTGCAGAGGATACGGTTACCGGTACGGCTCCAAGAGAGGAGGAGAGGGTTCCTTATTTCCAGGAAACGGTTCCTTCCGGGGCAAGCGCCTCTTTCTATGGCAATGAGGCAACGGTAGAGAAAGGAGCGCAACACTTCCAGTTCAAGGGGCGTTTTATTCTGACTTCCGTTAAATCGGGTCTGATGCTGATAGACCAGCATCGGGCGCATGTCCGGGTATTGTTCGACCGCTATATGAGTCAGATTCGACAGAAACAAGGGGTATCGCAGGGGGTATTGTTTCCGGAGATTATCCAGTTGCCGGCTTCGGAAGCTGCCGTGCTGGACGGTATATTGGAAGATTTGTCGGCAGTAGGCTTCGATTTGAGCCCGCTGGGTGGCGGTAGCTATGCCATCAACGGCATACCTTCGGGCATAGAGGGGTTGAACCCGGTGGAATTGGTCCGGAATATGGTACATACTGCTATGGAAAAAGGGAATGACGTTAAGGAAGAGGTGCAGACAATTCTTGCATCGACCTTGGCACGTGCTGCGGCCATCGTCTATGGACAAGTGCTGAGCAACGAGGAAATGTCCAATCTCGTGGACAATCTGTTTGCATGCCCATCCCCGAATTATACTCCGGACGGAAAGACGGTGCTGGCGACCATTAAAGAAGACGACATAGAAAAGCTTTTCTCCAAATAAGGAAGAGTACTTTCTTTTGCATCAAGGCAAAAAAAGTACAAATATTCAGAACCTTTTAGTTCTGTTGGCGTTAATTAGACAGTTTGAATGATAAAGAGTTTAATTAACCACTTAACTATTTTAAGGTATATGAAAAAGATTCTAATGTTACTGGCTTTAGCTGGTGTGTCTTCTGTTGCCATGGCGCAGCAAAAGACTGAAGTTGTGGAAGAATTTGGTGTTATCCAGGTTCAGGATAAATATCAGGTAATCACTAATCCGTTCTGGAGTAATTGGTTTTTCTCTATAGGCGGTGGTGCCGAAGCAACTTTTGGAGATAATGATAAGGCAGGAAGTTTTGGCAAGCGTATCAGTCCGACGCTGAATTTTGCCATCGGCAAATGGTTCACCCCGGGACTGGGAGTACGTCTGCAATATAGCGGCCTTCAGGCAAGAGGATATACGTATGATGCAGGTGCTGACTACGTGAAAGGCACTCAGATGGATGACGGCTACTACAAACAGCGTTTCGACTATATGAATCTGCACGGAGATGTGATGTTCAATCTGAATGCGCTGTTTGGAGGATACAACCAGCACCGTGTGTATGAAATCATTCCTTATGTAGGTGCTGGCTTCACTCACAACTACACAAAGCCTCACCGCGAAGCTCTGTCTGTAAACGCGGGTATCATCAATCGCTTCCGTATTTCGAATGCGATAGATATTAACCTGGAGCTGAGCGCAATGGGTGTTGAAGATAAGTTCGATGGCGAAGTTGGCGGCGATCATGGATATGATGGCGTGCTGAGTGCAACGGTAGGGTTGACATACCGTTTCCCCGCCCGTGGATTCCGTCGCCCGATGCCTCAGTTGATTTCTCAGGTAGAGCTGGATGCCATGCAGGCACAGCTTGCAGAGATGGGAGCTGCCAACCAGCAGCTGCAGAATGCATTGGTGGCTGCACAGAACCAGCCGGTGGCCGAAGTTACGGAAACCGAAGTGATTGTTCCCGATCCGGATATAGCACCGCGTACCGTATTCTTCAATATCGGTTCTGCCGAAGTCTCTCCACGTGAAGCAATGAACTTGTCTTATCTGGCAGACCAGATGAAACAGTTCCCGAACGCCACTTACACTGTAAACGGATATGCAGACTCTGCAACCGGTACGCCGGTATTCAACAAAGAGTTGAGTTTGAAGCGTGCACAAGCCGTGGTCGATGTATTGGTAAAACAATACGGAATTCCTGCTGACCGCCTGAAGGTGGATGCCGGTGGTGGTGTCGATAAGTTCGGACAGCCGATTCTGAACCGTGTGGTATTGGTGAAATCAGCCAATTAGAAAGCTACAAGCTACAAGGAGTTACGAGTTATAGAAATGAGAAGGGGCATGCGTTATTATGACGCATGCCCCTCATTTTTTGTAACCAGTAACTTGTAACAGGCAGCTCCTTGTAACTCGTATCTCCTATCCCTTATTCTCCGCCGAATTTCTTTACTTGCTCTGCAATCAGTTCCGCATCATCAAAGTAGTTTATTTTCATTGCCTTGCGTACATCGTCCAAAGTTGCAGCGGCAGTTTCCCTGGCAGTTTCGCAACCTTTCTTCAGCATGTCGTAGATGGCGGGGATGTCTTTCTCGAACTCCTTGCGGCGGTTGCGGATAGGCTCCAGTGTCTCCTGCATAATTTCGTTGAGGAACTTCTTCACTTTCATATCGCCTAGACCACCGCGCTGATAGTGGGCTTTCAGTTCGTCCAGATTCGGATATTCGGGCAGATAAAGGCCGAAGTGTTCCGGACGGCAAAAGGCATCCAGGTAAGTGAATACGGTGTTGCCTTCCAATTTTCCGGGGTCTTGTACACGCAGGTGGTCGGGGTCGGTATACATGCTCTTCACTTTCTTCTGCACCTCGTCGGCAGAGTCCGAAAGATAGATACAGTTGCCGAGGCTCTTGCTCATCTTGGCTTTGCCGTCCGTTCCCGGCAGGCGCAGGCAGGCTGCATTGTCGGGCAACAGGATTTCCGGTTCCACGAGGGTTTCACCATATATATAGTTGAAACGGCGTACGATTTCACGAGCTTGTTCAATCATCGGCTCCTGGTCTTCGCCCACGGGCACGGTAGTGGCGCGGAAGGCGGTAATGTCCGCTGCCTGGCTGATGGGGTAGGTGAAGAAACCTACGGGGATGCTTGTCTCGAAATTACGCATCTGGATTTCGGTCTTTACCGTCGGGTTGCGTTGCAGGCGGCTCACGGTCACCAGGTCCATATAGTAGAAGGTCAGTTCGCAGAGTTCCGGTATCTGGGATTGGATGAAGATGGTACTCTTCGTCGGGTCCAGTCCGCAAGCCAGGTAGTCCAGTGCCACCTCGATGACGTTCTGGCGCACCTTTTCCGGATTCTCCATATTGTCCGTCAGCGCTTGTGCGTCGGCGATGAAGATGAAAATCTTGTCGTACAAGCCGGAGTTTTGCAGTTCCACTCTTCTTCTCAATGAGCCTACATAGTGTCCTATGTGCAGGCGTCCTGTGGGGCGGTCGCCCGTAAGGATGATTTTTTCTTTTGCCATATTATGTATTTTTTAGTTTCTTCATTGTATAAAAGCCATTAGGACCGGCAAAGATACCTATAATTATCGAAACCTCAAGGGATGACGCTTTCTTTCCTTTTCACGTATACCTTATGGCTTCCGATGCCGCTTGTATCGATTCCGCTGCCGGGAGTATGTGCCCATTTGCGCAGTTCCACGGTGGCGGTGGAGCGGACGAGTCCGGTCAGTTGCCGGTAGATGCTGACAGTAAGGAAGGCATGCTTGTCCAGATACTGATGCGCCAGAGCCAGACGTTGTTCGGGAGTGTATTTCTTCGACGAACGTGCGGGTTTCCAGGAGGCACGTTCCAGTTCGCACCAATGGTTGGTTTCTCTAATCAAGGCCTTGTCTGTGCGGAAGTTCACGCCACTTACGTAGATGCTCCGCGCGTTTCGCTTCGTGGTGCTTTCTTGGGGCTGTTCGCGTTCCTTGTCGGGGTAGATGGACAGTGCGGGGGTGAATACGCCCAATCCTTCTATCTTCACCGAGCGTCCCATTCCCATTTCGTGGGCCAGGGCTTCGCCCAGCTCGCAGATAATTCCTTCGGTTACGCCTTTCGAGAATCCCGAGGTCATGGCGATGTATTCCGCCAGTTCGCGCGTGCTGGTCTGTCCGGTCATCACCATCTTGGGGTAGGTGATCGGTTCGCCCGTGCCTTGCAAGTCGGGCATTTCTTTCATTTGGTAGCGTGTGGTCATTGTTGCGTTCTCCTTTCTTTTCTTTCCTTCGTTGCAAAGTCCTTTTCCCTGCGGAGCAAAGTTCTTTTGGTGGCGGAGAAATCTTAGAATAAAGCCTTTATTCCAAGGAATAGAAATTTTATTTTTAAGAATAAAGGCTTTGTTTGTAGAAACAGAATCCTTGTTCTATTTTTGTATAGGCACAAAGGTAAGTTTCCGTGGCGAGAAAAGCAAGTTTTGGTGGGGAGAATCTTCATATTTATCCGCAAATGCCTTTACTGAGATATAGTCTTTCTTTTTTATATGGAATCGCATTTTACGGAAAAAGATTTCGGTTGTGGGCGGCGGTTGCTCTTCTATTATGGGAGATGACGTTTCTTTTATGCAAAAAAACATGCCACAATTTGCTCTTTTCGTAAATAAGTCGTTACTTTGCACAAATTTTAAAGAGACTATGCAATCGCAGGAAATGAGAAGCAAATATAACCTCCGTTCGAATGAATTTCATTCGGGAGCCGTCAGTTTCTCTTTTTTCGAGAAAGATATTTTTAGTTCTTTGGTAATGCGTTAATCCTTTATTGGGTGACGCATTTTTTTTGTGAAATAGCTGCAACTCGTAGTGCGTAGCTTGTAACTCGTAACTTAATAGACAACAAGAGAATATGGAAAAGAATTTAAAGAAAGTGCTTGTCTTGGGTTCTGGTGCGCTCAAGATTGGTCAGGCCGGAGAGTTTGACTATTCCGGTTCGCAGGCGCTGAAGGCGTTGCGCGAAGAAGGTATCGGTTCTGTTTTGGTAAACCCGAACATTGCTACTATCCAGACATCGGAAGGTATCGCCGATCAAGTTTATTTCTTGCCGGTGACTCCCTATTTTGTGGAAGAAATCATCAAGAAAGAACGTCCCGACGGCATTTTGCTGGCATTCGGCGGACAGACGGCGCTGAACTGCGGTACGGAACTCTATCAGAACGGAATTCTTCAGAAATATGGCGTGCGCGTGCTGGGTACTTCCGTTGAGGCGATTATGTACACCGAAGACCGTGACCTCTTTGTGAAGAAGCTGGACGAGATTCCGATGAAGACTCCGAAGAGCCACGCTGTGGAGAGCATGGAGGACGCACTGAAGGCAGCCCGCGAGATTGGCTACCCCGTGATGGTGCGCTCGGCTTATGCTCTGGGCGGACTGGGAAGCGGTATTTGTCCGGACGAGGAAGCCTTCATTAAATTGGCCGAAAGCTCTTTCACTTTCTCCAAGCAGATTCTGGTAGAAGAGTCTCTGAAGGGTTGGAAGGAAATTGAATTCGAGGTAATCCGCGATGCCAACGACCACTGCTTCACGGTGGCAAGCATGGAAAACTTCGACCCGCTGGGTATTCATACGGGTGAGTCCATCGTAGTGGCTCCCACTTGCTCATTGACCGACGAGCAGGTGAAAATGTTGCAGGAGCTCTCCACCAAATGTATCCGCCACCTGGGCATCGTGGGCGAATGTAACATCCAGTATGCCTTCAATGCCGAGACAAACGACTATCGTGTCATCGAGGTGAACGCCCGTCTGTCCCGTTCTTCCGCATTGGCTTCCAAAGCTACCGGTTATCCGCTGGCATTTGTGGCTGCCAAGATTGCGTTGGGCTATACGCTCGACCAAATCGGCGAGATGGGAACTCCCAACTCGGCATACGCAGCTCCGCAGCTTGACTACCTGATTTGCAAGATTCCGCGTTGGGACTTGACGAAGTTCGTAGGTGTCAGCCGCGAAATCGGCTCCAGCATGAAGTCGGTAGGCGAAATCATGTCTATCGGACGTTCCTTTGAAGAAATTATCCAGAAGGGCTTGCGTATGATTGGTCAGGGAATGCACGGATTCGTGGGCAATGAGGGAGTGGAGTTCGATGACTTGGATTACGAACTGTCACATCCCACCGACCTGCGCGTCTTTGCCATTGCCGAGGCTCTGGAAAAGGGATATGCCATCGACCGCATCTTTGAGCTGACCAAGATTGACCCCTGGTTCTTGGGCAAGCTGAAGAACATCGTAGACTACAAGCAGAAACTTTCTCAATATAATAAGGTAGAAGATATCCCCGCCGACGTGCTGCGCGAAGCAAAAGTGCTTGGCTTCTCCGACTTCCAGATTGCCCGCTTCGTGCTGAATCCGCAAGGCAATATGGAGAAGGAAAACCTTGCCGTACGCGCCCGTCGTAAGGAGCTGGGCATCCTGCCCGCCGTGAAGCGCATCAATACGGTGGCCTCCGAACATCCGGAACTGACGAACTACCTCTACATGACGTACGCCGTTCAAGGTTACGATGTGAACTATTACAAGAATGAAAAATCAGTGGTTGTACTTGGTTCGGGCGCTTACCGCATCGGTTCGTCCGTAGAGTTTGACTGGTGCTCGGTGAACGCCATCCAGACGGCTCGCAAGCTGGGCTACAAGTCCATCATGATTAACTATAATCCCGAAACTGTTTCTACGGACTACGACATGTGCGACCGTCTGTACTTCGACGAACTCTCTTTCGAGCGCGTACTCGACGTTATCGACTTGGAGCAGCCGCGCGGTGTCATCGTCTCAGTGGGTGGACAGATTCCGAACAACCTGGCTATGAAGCTTCACCGCCAGTCAGTTCCCGTGTTGGGTACTTCCCCCATCTCCATCGACCGTGCCGAAAACCGTAACAAGTTCTCTGCCATGCTCGACCAGCTGGGCATCGACCAACCGGCTTGGCAGGAACTCACCAGCCTGGAAGATGTGAAAGGCTTTGTAGAGAAGGTGGGCTATCCGGTACTGGTGCGTCCGTCTTACGTACTCTCCGGTGCTGCGATGAATGTATGCTACGATGAAGAAGAACTGGAAAACTTCTTGAAGATGGCTGCTGAGGTATCTAAGGAATATCCGGTGGTGGTATCCCAGTTCTTGCAGAACACCAAGGAAATCGAGTTCGACGCTGTTGCCCAAAACGGTGAAGTGGTGGAATACGCCATCTCCGAGCACGTAGAGTTTGCCGGTGTACACTCCGGTGACGCTACGCTGGTATTCCCGGCACAGAAGATTTACTTTGCAACGGCACGCCGCATCAAGAAAATCAGCCGCCAGATTGCGAAGGAACTCAATATTTCCGGTCCTTTCAATATCCAGTTCCTGGCACGCAACAACGAGGTGAAGGTTATCGAGTGTAACCTCCGTGCATCGCGCAGCTTCCCGTTCGTATCCAAGGTGCTGAAGCGTAACTTCATCGAGACTGCTACCCGCATCATGCTGGACGCTCCCTATACACAACCGGACAAGTCGGCATTCGACATCGACCGTATCGGTGTGAAGGCAAGCCAGTTCTCCTTCTCCCGTCTGCACAAGGCAGACCCGGTATTGGGTGTGGACATGTCGTCTACGGGCGAGGTAGGCTGTATTGGCGACGACTTCTCCGAAGCATTGCTGAATGCCATGATTGCTACCGGATTCAGAATCCCCCGTCCCGAGAAGGGCGTGATGTTCTCCTCCGGAGCCATGAAGTCCAAGGTGGATTTGCTGGATGCCAGCCGCATGCTCTTTGCCAAAGGCTATAAGATTTATGCTACGGCAGGTACAGCCGCTTTCCTCAACGCCCATGGCGTGACGACGGAAGCCGTTTACTGGCCGGATGAACGCCCGGATGCGGAAAACAACGTGATGACGATGATTGCCGACCATGCCTTCGACCTGATTGTCAACATTCCGAAGAACCATACGAAACGCGAGCTGACCAATGGCTACAAGATTCGTCGCGGTGCCATCGACCACAACATTCCGTTGATTACCAATGCCCGCCTGGCAAGTGCCTTTATCGAGGCATTCTGTGAAATGAAGCTGGAAGATATCCAGATTAAGAGCTGGCAGGAGTACAAATAAATTGTTTGCTCTGTAAACGATTGCAGGAGCGGAAAGCCGAAAGGTTTTCCGCTCTTTTGGTATACTGCGTTTATTTCCGTATTTTTGTTCGGGGCTGAGTCTCTGTATGAATCAAAAGAAGAAATAATATGAATGAAGTGGAAAAAATGCGTAGCTCCCAGTTGGCGGATATGTCCGTTCCGGAGATACAGGTGAAGTTCGAGCATGCCAAGCGCTTGCTGGCAAAAATGCGTGTGATGAGTACTTACGATGAGGATTACCGGAGTTTGCTGGAGGAACTGGTGCCAGGTATTCCCGCTACTTCCATCATCTGCCCGCCCTTCCATTGCGACCACGGGGATGGGATCCGGCTGGGTGAGCATGTCTTTGTCAATGCCAATTGCACTTTCCTGGACGGGGGATATATCACGATTGGTGCCCATACGTTGGTCGGTCCATGCGTACAGATATACACTCCCCATCATCCGATGGATTATATCGAGCGTCGTACGGAAAAGGAATATGCCTATCCGGTGACGATAGGAGAGGATTGCTGGATTGGCGGCGGTGCCATTCTGTGCCCGGGCGTCACCATCGGCGACCGTTGTATCATCGGTGCGGGTAGTGTGGTGACGAAAGATATTCCATCCGATAGCATAGCCGTTGGTAATCCGGCAAAGGTCATCCGGAAAAATGAGGCAAAAAAGTGAACGTACTAAATGCTTGAGAAACAGAGCGTGTCGCTAAATGACTAAAAAAATATCGAAAAATATTATGCAAAAGTTTTGGTAATGTCAAAATAAGCTGTACCTTTGCATCGCTTTTGAAACGGAAGTGTACGGGCGTTTAGCTCAGCTGGTTCAGAGCATCTGCCTTACAAGCAGAGGGTCGGCGGTTCGAATCCGTCAACGCCCACACAAAATCCAAGCACTTTCGTTCATCAAAAGGGCGTTTAGCTCAGCTGGTTCAGAGCATCTGCCTTACAAGCAGAGGGTCGGCGGTTCGAATCCGTCAACGCCCACTGGAAATTTTCATTCGAAGGTGGTCTTGCAAGTGATTGTAAGGCCATTTTTTTATCCATTAACTTCCTTTTCTTAAAATCTTTATTCTTTATGTCTTGTTACTCAGAAAAAAGCAGTAATTTTGCAGTCCGATAATTATCATCATAAATACGACGTATGAAACTTGATTTACTTACCGCAATCTCTCCGATTGACGGTCGATACAGAGGCAAAACGGATGTTTTGGCTGCCTATTTTTCAGAATTTGCACTGATTAAATACCGTGTACAAGTTGAAATAGAATACTTTATCACGCTGTGTGAGCTGCCTTTGCCGCAACTGAAAGGGGTGGATAAGGGCGTTTTCGAAACCTTGAGAAACATTTACCGTAACTTTTCCGAAGCCGACGCGCAACGCATTAAGGACATTGAGAGCGTGACGAACCATGATGTGAAGGCTGTGGAGTATTTCTTGAAAGAAGAGTTTGACAAGTTGGGTGGTATGGACGACTATAAGGAGTTCATCCATTTTGGCCTGACTTCACAAGATATCAACAATACGTCTGTTCCTTTGTCTGTAAAGGAGGCGTTGGAGCAGGTGTACTATCCTCAAATAGAGGAACTGATAGCGCAGCTCCGTGCTTATGCGGAAGAGTGGGCCGCTATCCCCATGCTTGCCAAGACACACGGACAACCGGCTTCGCCTACCCGTTTGGGCAAGGAGGTAATGGTGTTTGTCTACCGTCTGGAACGCCAGTTGGCAACGCTGAAGGCTTGTCCGGTGACAGCAAAGTTCGGTGGCGCTACGGGTAATTACAATGCCCATCATGTGGCTTATCCGGAATATGACTGGAAGGCATTCGGCAATAAGTTCGTTTCCGAAAAGCTTGGCTTGGAACGCGAGGAGTATACTACCCAGATATCCAATTACGATAATCTGTCTGCCATCTTTGATGCCATGAAGCGCATCAATACGGTGATGATTGATATGAACCGTGACTTCTGGCAATATATCTCTATGGAATATTTCAAGCAGAAGATTAAAGCCGGTGAGGTGGGCTCCAGCGCGATGCCGCACAAGGTGAACCCGATTGACTTTGAAAATGCGGAAGGAAACCTGGGCATGGCGAATGCTATTCTTGAGCACTTGGCGGTAAAACTGCCGGTTTCCCGTTTGCAGCGTGACTTGACGGACTCTACCGTGCTCCGCAATGTGGGTATGCCGTTCGGGCATATCATTATTGCCATACAAAGTTCTTTGAAGGGTTTGCGTAAGTTGCTGTTGAACGAACCGGCCATCTACCGTGACCTGGACAATTGCTGGAGCGTGGTGGCCGAGGCTATCCAGACCATTCTGCGCCGCGAGGCCTATCCGCATCCTTATGAAGCGTTGAAAGCGTTGACCCGTACCAATCAGGCCATTACGGAAGCGTCTATCAAGGAATTTATAGAGGGACTGAATGTAAGTGAAGAGATAAAGAAAGAATTGCGGGTGATTACCCCCCATACTTATACGGGAATTTAAGCAACCACAGAAGTGTACCGGAGGAATTTCAACTTTTTACTCCGGCAATTGTTATAGAAACATATAAAATTCAAGGTATAATAGAGACAATGAATGGCCGTGAGGCCAAGGTTTAATTTTATTCGAATAAAAAACAATGAGTACAGAAAACGAAACTTGGCGTGATGCTTCTTCCGCAGAGGAGAACTCAGGTGCCGGCCGCGATGGTAACCAATTTAACAAGGAAGGTGGCTACAGCCGTCCGTCTTACAACCGTGATAATGGCGACCGTCCTTATCGCCCCAGATTTAACAGTGAAAACGGGGACCGCCCGCAGCGTCCTTATAACAGTGACCGCCCTTATCGCCCGCGCTTTAATCCTGGTGCGGACAATGGTGACCGTCCGCAGCGTCCTCGTTACAATAACGATAATGGCGACCGTCCCTATCGTCCGCGCTATAACAGCGAAGGCGGCGACCGTCCGCAACGCCCTTATGGAAACAATTCGGGTGACCGTCCTTACCGTCCGCGCTATAACAGCGAAGGTGGCGACCGTCCGCAACGCCCTTATAATAGTGACCGTCCGCAGCGCCCGCGTTATGGCAATGAGGGTGGTGACCGTCCGCAACGTCCTTATAACGGCGACCGCTCCTACAACAGCGACCGTTCTTATAATACGGACCGTCCCTATCGTCCGCGCTACAACAGCGAAGATGGCGACCGTCCGCAGCGTCCTCGCTACAATAATGAGGGTGGTGACCGTCCTTATCGTCCACGCTTCAATTCGGGTGGTGGAAGACCTGGCGGATACGGCAACAGAGACAGCTATAGCCGTCCAGTCCGTCGTTCGGCCGATTATGACCCCAATGCTAAGTACAGCAAGAAGAAACAGATAGAATATAAGGAGCAGTTTGTGGACCCGAACGAGCCTATCCGCTTGAACAAATTCCTGGCCAATGCCGGTGTTTGCTCCCGTCGCGAGGCTGATGAATTCATCACTGCCGGAGTCGTTTCTGTAAACGGAGAGGTGGTGACGGAATTGGGAACCAAGATTAAGCGTGGCGATGAAGTGAAGTTCCACGACCAGACGGTCAGCATCGAACGTAAGATTTACGTCCTGCTGAACAAGCCGAAAGATACAGTGACTACTTCGGATGATCCCCAGGCACGTCGCACGGTGATGGATTTGGTGAAGGGCGCATGCGACGAACGTATTTATCCGGTAGGTCGTCTGGACCGCAATACTACAGGTGTATTGCTGCTGACAAACGATGGTGACCTGGCTTCCAAGCTGACGCATCCCAAGTATCTGAAGAAGAAGATATATCATGTGCATTTGGACAAGAACCTGACAAAAGCCGATATGGAGCAGATTGCAGCCGGTATTCAACTGGATGACGGGGAAATCCATGCAGATGCCATCAGCTATACGGATGACTTCAAGAAAGATGATGTCGGTATTGAAATCCACTCCGGCAAGAATCGTATCGTGCGTCGTATCTTCGAATCGCTGGGATACAAGGTGATGAAACTGGACCGTGTGTATTTTGCCGGTTTAACCAAGAAAGGCCTGCGCCGCGGCGAATGGCGTTACCTCACGGAACAAGAGGTGAACTTCCTGCGCATGGGTTCTTTTGAGTAATATATAATAAGGTATAATAACTGTTTTATGGAAAAGATTAGTAGAACAAAGATTGTTGACCTGTTGAAGCGTGAAGATTTTGGCGCTATGGTCAACGTGAAGGGCTGGGTTCGTACCCGCAGAGGTAGTAAGCAAGTAAACTTTATCGCGCTGAATGACGGTTCTACAATAAATAATGTGCAGATTGTAGTAGACTTGGGTAACTTCGATGAGGAGATGCTGAAAGAGATTACTACCGGTGCTTGTTTGAGCGTAAACGGTGTGCTGACGGAATCTGTCGGTTCCGGTCAGAAGGCCGAAGTGCAGGCCCGCGAAATCGAAGTGCTGGGAACTTGCGATAACACGTATCCGTTGCAGAAGAAAGGTCATTCCATGGAGTTCCTCCGTGAGATAGCCCATCTGCGTCCCCGTACCAATACGTTCGGGGCTGTGTTCCGTATTCGTCATAATATGGCGATTGCCATCCACAAGTTCTTCCATGACAGAGGATTCTTCTATTTTCATACTCCGATTATCACGGCTTCCGACTGCGAAGGCGCAGGCCAGATGTTCCAGGTGACTACGAAGAACCTTTACGACTTGAAGAAAGATGAGAACGGTTCCATTATTTACGATGATGACTTCTTCGGAAAGCAGGCCAGCCTGACTGTTTCCGGACAGTTGGAAGGCGAACTTGCCGCTACTGCATTGGGAGCCATCTATACATTCGGTCCTACGTTCCGTGCCGAGAATTCCAATACTCCCCGCCACTTGGCAGAGTTCTGGATGATTGAGCCGGAAGTGGCGTTCAATGATATTACGGACAATATGGACCTGGCGGAAGATTTCATCAAATATTGTGTACAGTGGGCTTT
This sequence comes from Bacteroides sp. AF39-16AC, assembly GCF_003602735.1. Classification (NCBI taxonomy): domain Bacteria; kingdom Pseudomonadati; phylum Bacteroidota; class Bacteroidia; order Bacteroidales; family Bacteroidaceae; genus Bacteroides; species Bacteroides sp. AF39-16AC. Next base: position 35,204 of record NZ_QTLN01000010.1, read on the forward strand.
GGACAACTGTGCCGACGATGTGAAGTTCCTCAATGACATGTTTGATAAGGGCTTGATTGAACGTCTGCAAGGTGTCTTGAAAGAAAGCTTCGTGCGCCTGCCTTATACGGAAGGTATCAAGATATTGGAAGAGGCTGTTGCCAAAGGGCATAAGTTTGAATTCCCGGTGTACTGGGGAGTTGACTTGGCTTCCGAACACGAGCGCTATCTGGTGGAAGACCACTTCAAGCGTCCGGTTATCCTGACTGACTATCCGAAGGAAATCAAAGCGTTCTATATGAAGCAGAACGAAGACGGCAAGACCGTGCGTGCCATGGATGTACTCTTCCCGAAGATTGGAGAAATCATTGGCGGTTCCGAACGTGAATCGGATTACAACAAGCTGATGACGCGCATTGACGAACTTCACATCCCGATGAAGGATATGTGGTGGTATCTCGATACCCGTAAGTTCGGTACATGTCCCCACTCCGGGTTCGGTTTAGGCTTTGAGCGCTTGCTGCTGTTCGTTACGGGCATGACGAATATTCGTGATGTCATACCGTTCCCGCGTACGCCGCGCAACGCCGAGTTCTAGGTTTCGGAATATACAAACTGGATAAAATCATCCGCACAAACATTCTGTTGTTTGTGCGGTTTTTTTATACCCAAAAATGTTATAATCTCAAAATAAATCTTTATATTTGTGTCTAGCGGAACGACATAACGTTAACCAACATCATACGAATATGAAACGGAACTATTTCTTTACCATGCTGGCAGCGGTGCTGCTTGCGGTAGCGGGAGCCAATGCGCAGGAGAGCGCAGAGTTTAGGCCTGCGGAACTGGCAGGAATTTGGCAGTTATGTCATTATGTGTCCGAAATCCCGGATGTTCCCGGGATATTGAAACCGAGTAATACCTTTAAAGTGCTGAGTGATGACGGCCGCATTGTCAACTTTACAATTATTCCAGGCAAGGATGCCATCATCACGGGGTATGGGACTTATCAGCAGCTGACGGATAGTTCCTATAAGGAAAGTATTGAGAAAAACATCCATCTGCCCATGTTGGACCACAAAGACAATATACTGGAGTTTGAAATAGGGGACGACGGGGTAATGTACCTGAAGTATTTTATAGCTAAGGACTTGAATGGGAATGAACTGAATACATGGTTCCATGAAACATGGAAGCGGGTGGGCATGCCCGCGAAATTCCCCGAGGACCTTGTTCGTTGATATTTCTTTCTCTTTCCCGTTTCTTTCTCAATGCAGCTTTGAAGGTCTTCTATGACGGCATTGGCCGATGAAGGCCGCATCATAAAGAGTTGTTCTAGCGGAGATTCTTTCGTTTCTCCGCAGGATAACTTTGTCTGTTGTATATCAGCCAAGTGGCTCTCTAAAAAAAAGTGGAAAACTTTTGCCAGTTCTAAGAAAAACCGTACCTTTGCAAGCCGATTATTATCTCAAAAGGATAAGCATTTAATTCATAGCGAGTTAATCTTCCATTGTCCGGGATGACTGGCTTGCGGTGAAGAAAAACATTTTAGTAGTAACATTTTAAAAAACAATTAAGAGTGGATACTTTAAGTTACAAGACCATTTCTGCAAACAAAGCTACAGTGACTAAAGAATGGGTCATTGTTGACGCTACAGACCAGGTATTGGGTCGTCTGGGCGCAAAAGTTGCGAAACTGTTGAGAGGAAAGTATAAACCTAACTTTACCCCTCACGTAGATTGTGGCGATAATGTAATCATTATCAACGCCGACAAAGTAAAATTAACCGGTAACAAGTGGAATGACAAGGTATATCTGTCATATACAGGTTATCCCGGCGGCCAGAGAGAAATCACTCCTGCCCGTTTGCAGGCAAAACCGAACGGTGATGACAAGTTACTGAGAAAAGTAGTAAAGGGTATGTTGCCTAAGAACAAGTTGGGCGCAAAATTGCTGGGCAATATGTATGTATATGCCGGCAGCGAGCACAAACACGATGCTCAGAACCCGAAAATGATTGATATTAACGTACTTAAATAAGAGATAATGGAAGTAGTAAATGCATTAGGCAGACGTAAAAGTGCAATTGCACGTATTTTCGTAAGCGAAGGTACTGGAAAGATTACTATTAATAAGAGAGACCTCGCAGAGTACTTTCCATCAAGCATTCTTCAGTATGTAGTTAAACAGCCGTTGAATAAGCTGGGTGTTGCTGAAAAGTACGACATCAAAGTTAATCTCTGCGGTGGCGGTTTCACCGGCCAGTCTCAGGCTTTGCGTTTGGCAATTGCCCGCGCACTGGTGAAAATCAATGCTGAGGACAAGGCTGCTCTCCGTTCTGAAGGTTTCATGACTCGTGATCCTCGTTCTGTTGAACGTAAGAAACCGGGACAACCGAAAGCACGTCGTAGATTCCAGTTCAGTAAACGTTAAGAGTTGGAGAACGGTTGGGGCGGACAAGTTGCTTAATTCTCGACTTTCACCTCTCAACTCTCAACTGAAAAAGCGTTTAGTATCTAAACTACCGGGACTCTTCAGATTCAGACTACCCGGCGGTTGGTTTAGAAGAAACAAAAAAGAAAGTAAACGATTAATTTAAAAGAAAATGTCTAGAACAAATTTTGATACATTATTGGAAGCCGGTTGCCACTTCGGTCACTTGAAAAGAAAGTGGAACCCTGCAATGGCTCCTTACATCTTCATGGAGCGCAATGGTATTCACATCATTGACCTCAACAAGACGGTTGCTAAAATTGACGAAGCTGCTGAAGCTTTGAAGCAAATCGCTAAATCAGGAAAGAAAGTCCTGTTTGTTGCTACTAAAAAACAAGCTAAGCAGGTGGTTGCCGATAAGGCTGCATCTGTAAATATGCCTTATGTAATCGAGCGTTGGCCGGGTGGTATGTTGACTAACTTCCCGACTATCCGTAAGGCTGTCAAGAAGATGGCTACCATCGACAAGTTGACAAGCGACGGTACCTATTCAAACCTCTCCAAGAGAGAAATTCTTCAGATTTCACGTCAACGTGCAAAGTTGGACAAGACTTTGGGCTCTATCGCTGACCTGACTCGTCTGCCGTCTGCTCTGTTCGTTATCGACGTAATGAAGGAAAACATCGCAGTTCGTGAAGCTAACCGTCTGGGGATTCCCGTATTCGGTATCGTTGATACAAACTCCGATCCTACGAATATCGATTTCGTAATCCCGGCAAATGATGACGCTACTAAGTCAGTAGAAGTTATTCTTGATGCTTGCTGCGCTGCTATGCAGGAAGGTCTGGAAGAACGTAAGGCCGAAAAGGTAGACATGGAAGCTGCCGGTGAAGCTCCTGCCAACAAAGGTAAGAAGAAAGCTACAAAAGCAAGACTCGACAAGTCCGACGAGGAAGCAATCAATGCCGCTAAGGCTGCTGCTTTCATGAAGGAAGAAGAGGCTTAATCATACTGTTGAGAGTTGAGAATTGAAAGTTGAGAGTTACTTTACGGCAATTCTCAATTCTCTATTCTCAACTCTCAATTACTTTATAAGGATATTATTAACAATTAAAATAAAAAGATATTATGGCTGTAAGTATGGCTGATATAACCAAGCTCCGCAAGATGACCGGTGCTGGTATGATGGATTGCAAAAATGCTTTGACTGAAGCTGAAGGCGATTTCGACAAGGCAATGGAAATTATCCGTAAGAAGGGACAAGCTGTTGCAGCTAAGCGTTCAGATCGCGAGGCTTCTGAAGGCTGTGTGCTGGCTAAGACTACGGGTGACTTTGCCGTTATCATCGCTCTGAAGTGCGAAACTGACTTCGTGGCTCAGAATGCTGATTTCGTGAAATTGACTCAGGACATTCTGGACCTTGCCGTGGCTAACAAGTGCAAGACTCTGGACGAAGTAAAAGCTCTGCCGATGGGCAACGGTACTGTACAGGATGCTGTAACAGACCGTAGCGGTATCACTGGCGAGAAGATGGAGTTGGATGGTTACATGACTGTAGAAGGTGCAAGCACTGTGGTTTATAACCACATGAACAGAAATGGCCTCTGCACTATTGTTGCTTTCAACAAGGCTGTTGAAGAAGGACTGGCTAAGCAGATTGCCATGCAGATTGCTGCCATGAACCCGATTGCAGTAGACGAAGATGGCGTATCTGAAGAAATCAAGCAGAAGGAAATAGATGTTGCTATCGAGAAGACAAAAGCTGAACAGGTACAGAAGGCTGTTGAGGCCGCTTTGAAGAAGGCTGGTATCAACCCGGCTCACGTGGACAGCGAAGACCACATGGAAAGCAACATGGCCAAAGGCTGGATTACTGCTGAAGACGTGGCAAAGGCAAAGGAAATCATTGCTACTGTTTCTGCCGAGAAAGCTGCACATCTGCCTGAACAAATGATTCAGAATATTGCTAAGGGCCGTCTTGGCAAGTTCTTGAAAGAAGTTTGCTTGCTGAACCAGGAAGACATCATGGACGGCAAGAAGACAGTTAGAGAAATCTTGAAAGAAGCTGATCCTGAATTGAAGGTTGTTGACTTCAAACGTTTTACTTTGCGCGCTGAATAATTCCGCTTAGAAACGATTCTATAAAAAGAAGTGGCCGTATATGGAGTTGAATTCCTAAACGGTCACTTTTTTATGCCTCTACAGTTGCAGTGAGACGGATGATGCGTTTATCCCACGGGCTTGGTTTGCGTGTATCCTTCTGCCTTCAGGAGGTCGATGACACGTTGTTTGAAGTCGCCTTGCACGATGATTTCTCCATCTTTGGCACTTCCGCCTACTCCACATTTACTTTTCAGCAATTTGCCCAGTTCTTTCAGATTATTGTCGGTGCCCACGAAACCGGTGACAAGAGTGACGACTTTGCCACCCCGGTTCTTGCGGTCCAGCTGTACACGCAGGCGTTGTTGTGCAGGGGGGAGGGTAGCTTGCTCCTCATCGTCATTCATCTCATAGTTGTAGTCCGGGTTGGTGGAATAGACTATATTCAACCGTTCTTTCCAATCATTATTCTTCATACTTCTTTCTTTTAAACTTCCCAAAAGTACGATATTATGTGGAATTATGCAATTAGAAATTATGTTAAGCTTTTGTTGCATCCGTGTTACTGATTAGAAAAAAAGCACTACTTTTGCCAATCGCAATATTGAGAACTTAAATAAGAAACTATGAGCAGTCCGTTACAGAAAAAAGAAACCATGAAGGTGCCGGAACCTACCTTGCGCCGGCTTCCGTGGTACCTTTCCAATGTAAAGTTGCTGAAACAAAAGGGGGAACGATTCGTATCATCCACCCAGATTTCCAAGGAAATCAATATTGATGCTTCACAAATTGCCAAAGACCTTTCGTATGTCAATATCTCGGGACGTACGCGTGTAGGCTATGAGGTGGACACACTGATAGCTGTGCTGGAGGATTTCCTGGGATTTACCAATATACACAAAGCCTTTCTGTTCGGTGTCGGAAGCTTGGGAGGTGCCTTGCTGCGCGACTCGGGTCTGAACCATTTCGGTTTGGAGATAGTAGCTGCTTTCGATGTGAAGCCCGAACTGGTGGGTACGACACTGAGCGGCATCCCCATCTATCATTCGGACGAGTTCAAGCAGAAGATGCAGGAGTACGATGTCAATATAGGCGTGCTGACGGTACCTATCGAAATAGCCCAGCAGATAACGGATTCCATGGTAGAGGGCGGTATCAAGGCCGTATGGAACTTTACCCCGTTCCGTATCCGTGTTCCCGAGAACATTGTCGTGCAGAACACTTCCCTTTATGCCCATCTGGCCGTGATGTTTAACAGACTGAACTTTAATGAGATCAAGTAATGAAGATTATTGCTGTAGGAATGAACTATGCTCTGCACAACAAGGAGCTGGGACATACACATGAGAATAAGGAACCGGTTATTTTTTTGAAACCCGATTCGGCTATACTGAAAGATGGCAAACCTTTCTTTATCCCCGACTTTTCCAACGAAGTGCATTATGAGACGGAAGTGGTGGTGCGCATCTGCCGTTTGGGCAAGAATATTGCTCCCCGCTTTGCCCATCGCTATTACGATGCGGTGACGGTGGGCATCGACTTCACGGCACGCGACTTGCAACGTAAGTTCCGTGAGGCGGGTAATCCGTGGGAGCTTTGCAAAGGGTTCGACAATTCGGCAGCTATCGGCACCTTTGTCCCTTTGGAACAAGTGGGCGGCAATGTACAGAATTTGGACTTCCATTTGACGATTGATGATAAGGAGGTGCAACGCGGTCATACATCGGATATGCTTTTTCAGGTAGATGAAATCATTGCTTATGTCAGCCGCTTCATGACCTTGAAAATCGGTGACTTGCTGTTCACGGGTACCCCTGTGGGAGTAGGTCCCGTCAGCATCGGACAGCACTTGCAGGGCTATCTTGGGGAAGAGAAAGTACTCGACTTCAATATCCGCTGAGCGGCATTCGGGATTTTTGTCCGTAAACCTCTATGTTAGCTTACTAAACTTCTGCTTTATAAAGCTAAAGTACCCCTTTACTAATTTCGTCCAAACATCTTTTGTCCAAAGAACTTTGTAATCAACGGGTAAATGTTTACTTTTGTGATGTAATCTTGAACTATAGACAGAGAAACCGTACTGCATGAAACGTTTGTTTGCCATCCTTTTCGCTTTGTTTTGCACTATGCCTTTATTCTGCCAAGATAGAGAGGTGGATTCATTGCTTCGGGTGCTTGATGCATCTGTGCAGGGGCGTGAACGATATACACTGGAACGTCAGTCTCAAATCAATGCCTTGCAGTGCCAGCTGAAGGCTACCCGTTCCGATGCGGAATTACTGGAAATCTACCAGGAGTTGTTCGGCAAATACAGCGCCTACCGCATGGACTCTGCCTTGTGGGCAGCAAATCGTTGCGTGGAAGTAGCCCAGCGTATGCCCGTAGCATCGCATCTCTACTCTGCCCGTATGCGTGTGGCAGAGGTGATGATTGGTACAGGAATGTATAAGGAAGGACTGGAAATTTTGGAAGACATTCCCCAGGAGGAACTGGGTGCGATAGATATGTTCTACTACTATAATCTTTATCATAAAGTGTACACGCTGATGGCATCCTATGCTTTTTCAGAAGAATTGCAGGCGTCATACTCCCGGCTGGCATATCAGTACAAAGACTCCATTCTGCGTGTGAAGCGTCCCGATTCGCAAGGCTATCAACTGACTTTGGGCGACAAACTACTGTATGAGGGTAAGTATGACGAAGCCATAGGTGTTTTGGAGGGTTGCTATGATATCCATAGCCAGAAGGACTTCAGCCTTGCCATTCCTTCTGTTGCATTGGCAAGCGTTTATGGTGCCAAAGGAGACCACAAGCAGGAAAAGAAATATCTTACCATCTCGGCAATAGCCGACGTGCAAAGCGGAACAAAGGAATACATTTCGCTTTGGAAACTTGCCAACCTGCTCTATGGCGAGGGCGACATAGAACGTGCGTATACCTATATGGAATGCTCCATGCAAGATGCTACCTTCTGTAATGCTCGCTACCGTACGATGGAGATTTCGGGGATGTTGCCCGTCATCAACTCCACCTACGAGGCCAAGTTGCATGAGGAAAAAGAACAGCTGGTCACCTTATTTATATGGATATCCATCCTGGCGGCAGTATTGCTGGTGGCCTTGGTCTATATTTATCATCAGATGAAGCGCCTTTCCCTTGCCAGAAAGACCATGGATGACATGAACAAGGAATTGAAGCACATCAACGGTGACTTGCAGGAACTGAATGCTCGGTTGCAGGAGTCGAACCGTGTGAAGGAGGAGTACATCGGCTACGTCTTCAACATGTGTTCCGTCTATATAGACAAGCAGGAAGAATTCCGCAAGATGCTGGCAAGGAAAGTGAAGGCCGGGCAGCTGGACGACCTGGTGAAAACCATCCACTCCACCACCTTTGTCACCGGCGAGTTGAAAGAATTCTTCCATACGTTCGACAGCGTCTTCCTGAAACTCTATCCTAAGTTTGTGAACGACTTTAATAACCTTTTGCAGGAGAACGAGCGCATCTATCCTAAAGAGGACGAACTGCTGACTCCGGAACTCCGTGTGTTTGCCTTGATTCGGTTGGGAATTTCAGATAGCGGAAAGATTGCCACCTTCCTGCATTACTCTTCGCAGACCGTATATAATTACCGCTTGAAAGTGCGGAGCAAATCCTTTCTTTCTAAAGAAGATTTCCTGAATATGGTGCAGAAAATAGGGTAAAACTCCTCCTATGCCCTTTATGTGAATCTACTTTCTTACTTTCTGCTGATTTTCACAATATGCTGTTTTTTAATGTTTTATAGATAAAGCTAATCTGCTTGCGTCTACTTTAAGCTTCTACTCGCCTTTTTCGCGGGACAGTTAATCATATACCTTTGCAACATCGACAAAAGATTAAAGTTAACTGTAGTTTTTTGATAAGTATTAGTTAAGAAGATTGGGTATAAGGATTGCATGGAACCGGGCGTGCTTGGTTCCTTTTCTTGGCAAACATTATTTTTATTAACTATATATTGTATTATATGAAAAGCATGATTAAAATCGCAAAGAGTATTCTCCCGTTGCTGGGATTGCTCTTGTCTTTGTCACTTTCGGCACAAGATATTGCAGTGAAAGGACATGTGAAAGACCACACAGGTGAACCACTGATTGGGGCTAACATCTTGATAAAGGGTACCTCTGTGGGAACTATCTCTGATGTGGACGGTAACTTTACTTTGAAAGCTGCCGTCAATGATATTCTCTCCATTACATGTATCGGTTTTAAGGGCCAGGAACTGACGGTTACCGGCAGCAATACACCGCTCGTCATCACTTTGCAGGAAGACACGGAGATGCTGGACGAAGTCGTTGTAATCGGTTACGGTCAAATGAAGAAAGGAGATGTCACTGGTTCTCTGCTAACTGTGAAGCCGGACGAGCTGAACAAAGGAAAGCAATTGACTGCCGAAGACGCTCTGGTGGGTAAGGTTGCCGGTGTGAACATTGTACCGGGCAGCGGTGCTCCGGGCAGCGGCGGTACCATCCGTATCCGTATGGGAGCTTCTTTGTCAGCAGACAACGACCCACTGATAGTTATCGACGGTGTGCCTGTCAGCAACGCCTCCATCAGCTCTATCAACCCGAATGACATTGCTTCGTTTACGGTATTGAAAGATGCTTCGGCAACAGCCATCTACGGTTCGCGTGCCTCCAACGGTGTCATCATTATCACTACGAAGAAAGGAAACACCGACGGTGTTTCACGTCCCTCTTTCAGCTACAGTGCCAACGTGACGGTGGGCAATGTGTATAAGAAACTGGATGTACTTTCCGCTTCCGAATATCGCGAAGCCTTTGCCAAGTATGCCAATGCTCCGGAGGCTTTCAAGCTGGGTGATGTCAATACCGACTGGCAGGATGAAATCTACCGCGTGGCAATGGGTACAGACCACAACCTCTCCATGACTGGTGCTTTGAAGAATATGCCTTACCGCGTGTCCGTGGGCTATACCAACCAGAACGGTACGTTGAAAAACAACAACTACCAGCGCCTCAATGCCAGTATCGGTTTGTCGCCCAAGTTCTTCGACAAGCATCTCTCTGTTGACATCAATATCAAGGGTAGCATCGAGGACGAAAAGCCGGTTTCCACCAGTGTCATCGGAAGTGCCGTAGGTTTCGACCCTACACGCCCTGTATATCAGAACTATGACGGTAATGTAGGTTTGGGGTACTATATGTGGATGGGTGTAAGTAATACCCCCATCACGCTAGCTGCCTCAAACCCCGTCTCCGACTTGGAACTTGCCGACAAGCAGAACAAGACCAAACGCTCCATCGGTAATATTGCCCTCGATTATAAAATACACGGTTTTGAAGACTTTCGACTGAACCTGAACATGGGGTATGATTTCCTGACGGAAGACAAACACGATAACATGCCTGACTTGGCCCCCGCCATGTACACCGGCAACGAACAGGATGGTACCGGAAAGCGTTATACATATCATAACGACAAACGCAATACACTACTCGACTTCTACGCCAACTATGCCAAAGACTTCAACGACCATAACCTCAATGCCATGGCTGGTTACGGCTGGCAACGTTTCTGGTACAAGAACCATGATACCACTACCGACACCAAGGGTGAGGATCTTACCTCTCCCAAGCACGAGGAAGCTGAACTCTACCTGCTCTCCTTCTACGGTCGATTGAACTACTCTTGGAAACAGCGTTATATGCTGACTGCTACGTTACGTGCCGATGCTTCTTCTCGCTTCTCGCCCGAGACCCGTTGGGGCTACTTCCCTTCCGTAGCCGCTGCATGGCGTGTGAACGATGAGGCTTTCTTGGCAGACAACAAAGTAGTGTCCGACCTAAAACTCCGTTTGAGCTACGGTCAGACCGGCCAGCAGTCCATCGGTTCCTACTACCAGCATTTGTCCACCTATACTGCATCTTACGATGAGTCCAGATACTTGTTCGGTAACAAGTGGTACACCACCTACCGCCCCAACGGCTACGATCCCAACATTAAATGGGAGACTACGGAAACTTACAACATCGGTATCGACTACGGTTTCTTGAACAACCGCATCTCGGGTACGATTGACTACTACTGGCGTAACACGAAAGACCTGCTGAACGACATTTTTGTACCTGCCGGCAGTAACTTCACCAACCGTATCGAAACCAACATCGGTGATATGGAAAGCAAAGGTCTTGAAATCGGTGTGAACTTGGTTCCCATCCAGACCAAAGATTGGGAATGGAACATCAGCGGTAACTTCACTTGGAATGCCTCAAAGATTACCAAGCTGAACACCATCGACAACGAGAGCAACTACGTAAAGACAGGTAACGCCGGAGGTACAGGCCGCTATCTGCAAGTACACATGGTAGGAGAGACTCCGAATACCTACTATCTACTGAAGCAAGCTTATGACGAAAACGGACAGCCGCTGGACGGTAAATACATTGCCAAAGACGGCTCCATCACTTCTAGCGAAGAAGACTCTAACAAGTACGTCACTGGTAAGAGTTCCAAGGCCCCTTACTATTGCGGTCTGTCCACCCGTCTGTCCTACAAGAATTGGGATTTGGGCATCAACGGACACGGTAGCTTCGGTTTCTATGTCTATAACTATGTGGCTGCTTCCAACTCCTTGGATGCACTCTATGGCAGCAACGGCGTTTCCAGCAACATCCTGCGTTCTACGCTCGAAAACAAGTTTACGCAAGACCGCCAGTTCACCGACCATTTCCTGGAGAGAGGCAACTTCTTCCGTATAGACAATATCACCATCGGTCATACGTTCAATAAACTGTGGAACGACGGGACATCGCTCCGTCTCTCCTTCGCCGTACAGAATGTATGCACTTTGAGCGGATACTCCGGTCTTGATCCGGAGCTTTATGACGGAATCGATAAAAACATCTATCAGCGTCCGCGTACGTTCATGCTGGGAGTTAACCTTAATTTTTAATGACTAAAAACAGATACATGATTATGAAAACTAGATATTTCAAATTAGTAACAGTATGTTTGCTGGCTGTGTCACTTTTTGCTTCTTGCCTGGGCGACCTGGATACATTGCCGCTGGATGATAACGAACTGACCGGTGAGATGGTGTACTCTACTCCCGAGGGCTATATCGGCATGATTGCCAAGTGTTATGCTGCCCTGATACAGACAGGGCAGAAGGGTGGTGACGGAGGAGACGGCGATGTGTCGGGCATCGATGAAGGATATTCTGGTTATACTCGTGCCTTGTTCTACTTGCAGGAAGCTTGTACGGATGAAATCGTATTCCAGTCCGGTGGCAGCAAGGGTGTACGTGCCATGCTTTACTTGAATTGGGATGCTTCTACTGAGATTGTGGGTTATCCTTATTACCGTCTTTTCATGACCATTAACTATTGCAACGAGTTCCTACGTGAATGTACAGAGAGCAAATTGCAGGAGAGAGGTGTGTATGAAGCCTTGAAAGACGAGTATCAATACTATTGTGCCGAAGCCCGCTTCATCCGTGCTTATAGTTACAGTATGCTCTGCGACCTTTACGGTTCTACACCCTTCGTGGACGAAACGATGGAAGTAGGTGACATGCCCGAGCAAGCCACTCGCGAGGAAATCTACAACTTTGTGGTGTCCGAACTGGAAGAATTGACCACCCTGCTGAAAGAACCCAAAAAGAACGAATATGCCCGTGTGGACCGTGTAGCAGCCTGGTTCTTGCTGTCACGTGTTTACTTGAATGCCGAAACTTGGGTAGGAAAGAATGAATACACAAACGCATACAAATATGCCAAAAAGGTAATTACGGAAGGTAATTATCCGCTGGCTTCCGATTATCGCCACATCTTCTTGGCAGACAATGAAACTTGTTCCGAAATCATCTGGCCGCTGGTGCAGGATGCAGACTATGCGCAAGGCAGCGCAGGTACTAACTTCCTGATTAAGGCGTTGATGAATGGAGATATGGGCAACTATATCCGGATAGGTGTGAACGGCACCTGGGGCAATGCCCGCGTAAAGACACAGCTGGTGGATATGTTCGAAGAAGAAGACCAGACTTTTGTGGCAGACGACATCTGGGGGAACGGCAAGAAAGACAAGCGTGCCCAATTCTTCTCTATTGGCCACACCAAAGAAACTTGGGTAGAAGGCAAGGAGTTCCAGAGCGATTTCAATAACGGCTACGCCTGCATCAAGTGGAGAAACGTGCGCAAAGACGGCAGTGAACTGGAACCAGGCGGCACGAAGTACTCCTCTGTCGATTATCCGATGTTCCGTACGGCAGATGCCTACTTGATGGCGGCTGAGGCTATTCTGCGTGGCGCCGAAGGTGGTTCGCGTACCGAAGCGTTGGAGTATGTGAATGAAATCAGAGACCGTGCTTACATGTCCGGCAAATATGGTAATGGCGTATCGGGACGCATCAGCGACAGTCGGTTGAATCTTGATTTCCTTTTGGATGAACGTGCCCGCGAGTTGCACATGGAGTTGGTTCGCCGTACAGACCTGATTCGTTTTGGTAAGTTCACCAAGGGATATAACTGGGACTGGAAAGGTAGTGACAATGGCGTGGCAGGTTCTTACATAGGTAAGGATGTGGACGACAAATACAACCTCTTCCCCATTCCGCAGGACGAGTTTACCACCAATCCTAATTTGACACAAAATCCTGATTTCTTGAACTGAAAAGCTTTATTATCCTATGAATTTTAGATTGAAACGAATCGTTTTTTCTACCATTCTTTTTGCCGCATCGGCTGTGCATACATCGTCGTATGCACAAGCCACGCGCGAAGAAATCTTCGATAACATTGCCGTTACCGGAGGAGTGTATTATGCCTATCCGGCACCGGGTGTACAGACCAAGGCACCGAAGGGTTACGAGCCTTTCTATATCAGTCACTTCGGACGTCATGGCTCGCGCTGGCTGATTTCTGACGAGGAGTATATCCGTGTGATGGAAGTGTTTGAAAAGGCACATCAGGCAGGTAAACTTACTCCGCTGGGCGAAGATGTGCGCAAGCGGTTGGCTATTGTCTGGGCAGATGCCGAAGGACGCGGTGGAGACTTGAGCCCAGTGGGCGTGGATCAGCAGCGCGGTATTGCCGAACGTATGTATCAGGCATTTCCCGAAGTCTTTAAAGGTGCGCCGGAGATGTCGGCATGTGCTACACTCGTAATACGTTGCGTACTCAGTATGGATGCCTTCTGCGAACGTCTGAAGGAATTCAATCCCCAACTGAAGATTGAGCGTGAATCCAGCAACAAATACATGCCTTACTTGAACTTTCATACGCAGGAAGCCATGAAGTTCACTTCGCACAAGGGCCCTTGGTACGAGGAGTTCCGCAAATTCGAGAAGAGCCATGTTCGTCCCGAACGTCTGATGAACTCACTTTTCTCCGATAAAGAGTTTGTCCATAAACGTGTGAATCCGGAGGAACTGATGCGCGGTCTTTATGCGATAGCCTCGGACATGCAGGACGTGGAGCAGGAAGTATCGTTCTATGATATTTTTGAGAAGCAAGAGTTATTCGACATTTGGCAGATACACAACTACAAGAACTACGTGTGCGACGGTCCCTCGCCCATGACCAACGGACTGATGGTGGCAAACGCCAAACCGACACTGGAGAACATCATTGCCGCTGCCGACGAGGCTATTGCTTCGGGTAGAAACTCGGCTACTTTCCGCTTTGCACATGATGGAAACATTATCCCCCTGGCAGGATTGATGAAGTTGGAGAACTGCTATAACGAGGAGGCCGACCCCGATAAGTTCTATCAGGCGTGGTGCAACTACAAGGTTGCGCCGATGGCAGGAAATATACAGCTGGTGTTCTTCCGCAAGAAAGGCTCGCCGGAAGATGTGATTGTAAAACTGTTGCTGCACGAGCATGAAGTAAGTATCCCGGTGAAGACGGATATGGCTCCTTTCTATCACTGGCAAGATGTGAGAGCTTTTTATAAAGGAATTGTAGACAGTCTGCCCGACAGACCGTAACATATTCTTCATACTCCATACCGATTGCACGGTTTACGTTCGATTTTCTTTCCACAAGGGGAGCAAAAAACGGCGTAATCCGTGCAATTTGTGTCTTGTTCCTTCTCTTGTTCCTATTTTTTCCGTACTTTCGTATCAACTTAAAGAAGTAACGATATGAAGATACGTGTAGGTTTCGGCTTTGATGTCCACCAACTGGTGGCAGGGCGCGAGCTTTGGCTGGGCGGTATCCGCCTGGAACATGAAAAGGGATTGTTGGGGCACTCGGATGCAGACGTGCTCATCCATACTATCTGTGACGCATTGCTGGGAGCGGCGAATATGCGCGACATCGGCTATCATTTTCCCGATACTGCCGGTGAGTTCAAGAATATAGACAGCAAGATTCTGTTAAAGAAAACAATAGAACTGATAGCTGCTAAAGGCTATTTGGTGGGTAATATTGATGCTACCATCTGCGCTGAGCGGCCTAAGTTGAAGTCCTATATTCCCGAAATGCAACGTACGCTTGCCGCGGTGATGGGAATAGACGAGGATGACATCTCCATCAAGGCCACCACCACGGAGAAACTCGGCTTTACGGGCAGGGAGGAAGGTATATCCGCCTATGCCACTGTATTGATAGTGAAGGAATGACATGAAATAATATCAACTCAATTTAATCATCCACTTATATGAAGAAAATCTCCTTGACCTTTTGTCTGGCACTTTTATTCTCCTTGTTCTGCCCGGCACAAGTATCGCCTTTACAGTTCAACAAGAATGGAGAGTTTAAAATCGTCCAGTTTACAGACATCCACTTTAAGTATGGTAATCCGGCTTCAGACATTGCTTTGAAGCGTATTGGCGAGGTGCTCGATGCTGAGCGCCCCGATTTAGTAGTCTTTACCGGCGATGTGGTCTATGCCGCACCTGCCGATACAGCCATGCGCAAGGTGCTTTCCTATGCTACGGACCGTAAGATTCCTTTTGTCGTAACCTTTGGTAACCACGACAACGAGCAGGGAAAAACACGTGCCGAACTTTATGATGTTATCCGTTCCATGCCTTTCAATATCCAACCCGACCGTGGCGGAGTTGAATCCCCCGACTATGTCCTCACACTGAAATCCTCGGACGGCAAGAAGGATGCAGCCCTGCTTTACTGTCTGGATTCCCATTCCTACTCCAAACTGCCCGATGTAAAAGGGTACGACTGGCTCACTTTCGACCAGGTGAACTGGTACCGCCAGCAGAGTGCCGCTTATAAAGCAAAAAACGGTGGGCAACCTTTGCCTGCACTGGCATTCTTTCATATCCCTCTGCCGGAATATAATGAAGCCGCTTCTGACGAGAACGCCATACTGATAGGTACCCGCATGGAAAAGGCTTGCGCTCCGGAACTGAATACGGGCATGTTCACTGCCATGAAAGAGGCCGGTGATGTGATGGGTATGTTTGTCGGACACGACCATGACAACGATTATGCCGTAATGTGGAAAGGCATTCTGCTGGCTTACGGCCGTTTCACCGGTGGCAATACCGAGTACAACCATTTATCCAACGGTGCCCGTGTCATTGTGATGAAGGAAGGTGCCCGTACTTTCACCACCTGGATTCGTCTGAAAGGTGGCGAAATCATTGATAAGACGGTCTACCCCGACAGCTATATGAAGGACGATTGGCGTAAGCGTCCGTTGGTGACGGAATAAGGGTGAACTTAAAAAGAACGATATGGACAAGATAAGAACTGGATTAGCCGCTTACGGAATGTCGGGACGTGTTTTCCATGCTCCCTTCATCTCCACCAACCCTCATTTTGAATTGACTGCCGTTACGGAGCGCAGTAAGGAACTCTCCCGGGAAAAGTATCCCGACGCTTGTATTGTGCGGAGTTTTGGGGAACTTATCGGACTGGAAGGGTTGGATTTGGTTGTCATCAACACACCGGACAGCACTCATTATGAGTATGCCCGCCGCGCCCTCGAAGCAGGTAAGCATGTGGTTGTGGAGAAGCCTTTCACCACCACCGTGGCAGAAGCTGAGGAGCTGGTGGCACTTGCCGCAAGCCGGGGGCTGACCTTGAGCGTTTACCAGAATCGCCGGTGGGACGGCGATTTTCTGACGGTCAAGGAAATACTGTCCAAAGGCCTGCTGGGACATCTGGTGGAGTTTGAATCCACCTTCCCCCGTTATCGTAATTTTATCAAGCCGAATACTTGGAAGGAAACCGGACAAGATGGCGGTGGCTTGACCTATAACCTGGGCGCCCACGTCATAGACCAGGCTGTGCAGCTGTTCGGTATGCCCGAAGCCGTCTTTGCAGATATTGCCACGTTGCGCAAGGACAGCAAGGTAGACGACTACTTCATCATTCATTTGCTACGCCCCTCAAAGGCACCCGAAGTAAAGATAACGCTGAAATCCAGCTATCTGATGTGTGCGAGCGAACCCCGTTTCGTCCTCCACGGCAGGGAAGGTTCTTACGTGAAATATGGTTTCGACCCGCAGGAAGCCGCCTTGAACGAAGGCGTATTGCCCGTCACTCCGCACTGGGGCGAGGAGGACAAATCCTCTTGGGGGATACTTCATACGGAAAAGGGCGGTAGAATCGTGCATGAACCTTATCCAAGCCTTCCCGGTGATTATGCAGCTTTTTACGAGAATATCTATCGGCATATTTGTCACGGCGAACCTTTGCAGAGCGATGCCCGCGAGGTGGTCGGAGTCATCCGCTTGATAGAGGCAGGCTGGGAAAGCAGCCGTATGCAGCGTGTGGTTCGTATCTGATAGAAAATCTTTTACCCGGTAGGGATGTGCAGCTTCACATGTGTCAACCGGGTGTATTTCGTACTTCCTATTATATAGGTACGCGCGATGCGTGCCGATGCTATCTCCATCAGTTCCCCTACCTGGTAGGTATGTTCCACGGCGGGCAGCTGGCATGATTTCCGGCTTGCCGTGCGTGCATTCAGCCGGATGCTGACGAAGTTGCCGATGGAGTCTTTCAGCTTCAGCACCTGGCGCACATAGAAATAAGGAGTGGTCCCTTTGAGCTGCGTCTTGTAGGGGTTGTCCTCCAGTCGCACGCTGAGCACCGTCAGCGTCAGGTTCTCCACTTTTTCGCCTTCCTTCCCCAGAAAACGTCCGCCGGTGGTCTGGTACGTTTTTCTCCGTTGTATGTCGAGATGGACCGAATGGTAAATCTTGGCAATCTGTACAAAACGTTCCTGCTTGGGGATGCGTGGTTGGAATTTGAAAGCTATCCACGTAAGATAGGCAGGGTCTATACGGAGGATTTCGTGCAGGAAGTGTCCGTGGTATTTGCCTACGGAGATAATGTCGTCCCCTTTGCTCTGCATTCTTTTGGCATTGTACTCCACAAGCAACAGGCTGCGCGGTGAGTAGAAGCATAGCGTGCTTGCCATCCGCAGCGTTTCGTGAATGTCGGTGGAAAGGTCGCAAATGTAGAAGATGGACTGTCTTCCGGGCAGTGGAGAGTAAATCCATAAAGTATATTGGAGATGCTCCGGTCGGGGCAGTACGACAAGATAGGCGCCCACTTCCTTATAAGAGGCTCTCCCTTGATTGTATGCATTCAGCTTACTATACAATAAGTCTTGTTCAGTCTGCAGTATGCCGGGTATGATTGGATTTGCCATAACTCGGAATAGTTTATTCCAAATATACCTTTTTGGAATGAAAAAAGCAAGGGGAAGTCAGGAAATATCAGAAGCGTACCATCAATTCCAATACCACCTTGTCTTGTTCCGACTCTTTCGCTATGCTGTTTTTGGCATAGAAGTATTTCTCGTAGTTCAGCCGGAGGTCTGTGCGGAATGCCTTGCTGAGGCTGAAGGTGATGCCGCCCGTCAGGCGTTGGCGTTTGTAGTCGGTCACTGTCAATCTGCCGGTTTCCTCATCGGCGGTTTTGGCGTCGCTCTGGTCGGTCATCATGTCGTAGCGTAGCAGGAAAGACATCTTGTTGAATACTTTTCGTAGAGGCAGGTCGTAGTTGATGAAGGTGTTGACGGCGTGTACATCTTTGAAAGCGTTGCCGGAATATTGCTTGTACAAGTATTCGCCTTCGATATGGAAACGGCCGGTTTCGTAGTAAGCGCCGATGTCATAGGACTGCATGCGTACTTCTTCCGGTTGGATACTCTGCACGCTCAGTGTCAGGTTCAGTCCTTTGGTGAAGAGAAACTGGGCTTTGGCGGAGTAGTTCACTTCCTTGTGCCATTCTTTCTGGTTGGTCAGTCCGGAACCGTTGAAAAGTCCTCCTTCCACGGTGATAGGTACATCGGTAGGCAGGGTATATCCTACTGTGAATCCCACGTCCCGTACATTGCCCACTTGCTTGGCGATGAACGAGCGGTTGGGGAAGTATTGCTGGTGCGGCGAGCGGTGGGCGTCGATGGTGAAGGGGACCCGCATTTGTCCGGCGGTGACTGTCAGTCCTTTTGTCGGGAAAAGCCGGGCGTAGGCATCCAGCATCTTGATTTGGCCTTCGTCGGAGAGGTCTATCTCGGCTTTGTAGGCTACGCTGGGCAATACGTTGCCCGTCACGCTGACGCGGGCATTGCGTACTTCGAAACGTCCTGCACCCATGGTGGTCTGATATTCGTATTTGGCGCGGATGGTTCCGTGGACTTCCGGCAGGTAGTCTTTGGTTTCCATCTTCTCCTTTTCAATCTTTTTTCCGTCCTCGTTGATGGAGGGCGTTTGGGCAATTGCGGCCAGCGGCAGCAGGGCAATTAGTACTGTCAATGCACCTTTTTTCATAATCTGTTGTTGTCGAATGATTTGTCGGCGACAAAGTTCGGACATGCGTGTTGTGTTTTTGTGTCATATATGTTGCATTGTTGTTACAAAAAACTGTTGGAGGGAAGAACTGCGATGGGTGCCGTTTTAATCTTTTTATGGCTTGATTTAGTTTCTTGTTTTTATTAAAACGTTGGTTGTTAGGATTGTATGTGCACTGCCACAAATGTTTCAGTCTGAAATATCAATGAAATATTCTTATCTTTGAAGGAAATATCAAGAACGTTTGTTTTAGAACCCTGATGCTTATGAAAAGACAGTTGTTTTTAGCAGGAATAAGTTTGATACTGGGCGGCATGCCGATGCTCGCCCAAGATATATCTCCGGTGAATTCCGTTTCTTACGAATGGAAGAGCGTACCGATAGTGGGAGGAGGCTTTGTGGACGGTATCGTTTTTCACCCGGAAGCTCCTGGTGTCCGTTATTGCCGCACCGATATGGGAGGAGCCTACCGGTGGGACGCTGCTTCCAACCAGTGGACGCCCTTGCTGGACTGGATAAGTCTGGATGAAAGCAATCTGCAGGGGGTGGAGAGCATTGCCATCGACCCGAAGAATCCGCAGAACATGTATATTGCCTGCGGTACGTATACCAGTAGCTCCAATGGGGCCATACTTTGTTCTTATGATGGCGGCAGAACCTTTGCCCGTGTCGATGTGCCCTTTACGATGGGTGGCAACGAGAACGGGCGTGGTAATGGGGAACGGATGATGGTGGACCCGCAGAATGGGAATATCATTTATATGGGAACCCGTTTGCATGGTTTGTGGCGCAGTATGGATAAGGGGCAGAGCTGGGCACGGGTGGTGTCTTTCCCGGATGTCTCCGAGAAGTTCAATCCTGCCGACCGTGCTGCATGGGGGAATCGCGGTAGTGGCATTGTCTGCATAGTCTACGATGTACAAGGCACCCGCGATGGGCGTGGTACCCGTGACATTTATGTGGCGGCTTCATTGATGGGAAGGGAAAATCTGTTCGTGAGCCACGACTATGGTGAAAGCTGGCGGCCGGTCGGGGGGCAGCCGGTGCAGTATCGCCCCACGCATATGGTCTTGACCGGTGACGGACAATTGGTCCTGACGTATGGAGATACTCCCGGTCCAAGCCAGATGGGGGATGGAGGCGTATGGAAATACGATACCCGTAAAGGCAAATGGACAGACATTTCTCCCGTCAGACTGTCAGATGGCGAAAAGGCAGGATTTGGCTATGCAGCCGTATCTGTAGATTCTCGTAATCCGAAGCATCTGATTGCCAGTACACACAGTCTAGGGGGCAAGCACGGTTATAAAAGTGATGAGATGTTCCGTACAACTGACGGTGGCAAGAGCTGGAAACCGATTTTCAAGACGGGATATGAGTATGATTATTCTAAGGCTCCCTATACAGAGGTGGCGCCCCTGCACTGGATGTTCGACATTGAGATAGACCCAGCCGATGCTGAACATGCCATGTTTACCACTGGTTTCGGTGGTTGGGAAACTTTTAATCTATCTGCCGTGGAACGCGGGGAACCGGTGAAATGGAGCATCATGTCTGCCGGTATCGAAGAGACCGTACCTCTCGAACTCTATGCTCCCGAAAAAGGGGCGCGTCTGATTTCCGGTATCGGTGATTATGGTGGCTTTACGCATTTCGACCTCAATCGTCCCGATTCGTTGGGCAGCCATGCCAATCCTCATTTCGGAAATACGAATGGAGTGACGGGTGCCTGGCTGAAGCAGGATTTGATAGTCAGGGTTGGTACACTGTTCGGCCATCAGCCGGGTGCAAAGACCATTTCATATTCAGAAGATGGGGGCAGGCACTGGACTATGTGTGCCACCGTTCCGACGGAAAAGTCTCGTAATGGGCATATCGCCGTGGCAGCAGACGGCTCTTCTTGGATTTGGACACCCGACCGCTCGGAGGCTTATCTGACCCGTGATAAGGGGGCTTCTTGGCAATCTTGCCGTGGTTTGCCTAAGAATATCCGCATCATTGCAGACAAGGTGAACCCCCAACGTTTTTATGCTGTAGATGCTGTGGCCGAAATATTGTATAGCAGCGAGGATGGTGGGGCGACTTTTCATGCCGACACATTGAATTTAACTGTTAAACGGTTCCAACGGGGTAATGCCGGTGCCGCCGTACGAAGAGGAGATCCGCGTGGAGGACAAGACCGTATCTACGCTACTCCCGGTCATGAAAAAGATTTGTGGATTGCAGCTTATGATGGTTTGTACCGCTCTGCTGCTTCAGAAAAATTTGATTTCCGTGCTTTGGATAAGGTACGTACCATCTATGCTTTTGGTTTCGGCAAGGCAAAGCCAGGCAATGATTATCCTGCCATCTATCTGATAGGCGTAGTCAACGGGCAATACGGTTTCTTCCGTTCTGACGATGCGGCGAACTCTTGGGTACGTATCAACGATGATGCCCATCAATATGGCCTGGTATTGCATATCTGCGGTGACATGCAGGAATATGGGCGGGTTTATATAGGGACACATGGTCGGGGAATTGTGACGGGAGTACCTGCGTCATAACTTTTCCATGTAGTCTTCATAACATCTCTGTATCTACTTCTCATCCAGTCCGTACATCTTCCGCCTCTATAGGAGCGGAGATGATACGGACTTTTAGTCTTTTATAATAGCTGTATAGGAACTTACTTTATTTAAGCAAAATATTATTCGTTCATTAATATTTTATATATTTGCATTTTAATCTTCCCATCATTTCTTAATAAATGTTGGCTAATGTTTTATGATGGCATTGCATAACCTTAAATGAAAACCTAATGGTACATTTATATAGATATATCATTTTAATAATAAGTCTTTGCACTACCCAACTGGTTTCCGCATACGGATTGAGATTTCGTGGCGCAGCCAGCCCTATCGACGAAAGGACATCCTATGATGTGTTTGCCCACAGTTGTCCCTCTTTCAAAGACTACTTTGACTTGGAGTTCAACATGGCTCTGTATTCTACCGAGAGTGTCGGCTATGTATTGCGGGTTAAGGGAGCTGACGAAGGACAGATTTTCAATCTTTTCTTTGATTTTCGTGGCGATGACATCTTGTTCCGTCTGAGCCAGGAGGGGAAGTGTGTGTTGATAGCCTTGCCTGTCAGTAAGGCGGAGGCGATGAAATCCCATTGGTTCAAGGTGAAGATAGCTTTCAACCTGAAGCAGGATGAGATTACTCTCAAAATTCACGATCAAGAAAAGGTATGTAAGGGGGTGTTGCTCTCTGATGAGTTCAGTCCGAAAATCGTGTTCGGTAAGAGCGACCACATCATTGACGTTCCGGAGATAGCTGTTGACAAGCTGGTTGTGAATGCCGAGCATACTTACACATTTCCCTTGGATGAGGCGGACGGAGAATCTGTCTGTAACCAAGAGGGTACTCTTTATGGAAAAGTGGAGAACCCGATATGGCTGATTAACGAGGCCTATCACTGGAGGAAAGAGGGTGGCTTTGCGTCGGCTTCGGAAGCTGGTTCTTGCTACAATGCCGACAGAAACGAGATTTATTATTTCAACCGTGATTCGTTGTTCGTCTACAATATGGAGACGGGAAGCACTTCTGCCAAGGCTTTTGCCGAACGGTGTCCTGTGAAGCTGTTTCTTGCCGGCAGTTTCTTCGATAGTGACAGTGAAAGGCTCTATGCCTACGAGGTGTATACCGAGAATGGAGATTCAGAGCCTATGATAGCGAGTTTGGACTTGCATACGTTGGGCTGGAGGGTGGAGAGTTACAGTCGGCTGAGTATGCAATTGCATCATCACTGTTCCTATTATGATGCAGTTCGCAAACGTTACACCATTTTCGGCGGTTTCGGCAATATGTACTACAGCAATAAATTCTATATGTTCAATGCAGAGGAGGAACGTTGGAATACGCTGGGTTCTCTGTCCGGCGATTTTCTTTGTCCGCGCTATTTCTCTTCGGCCGGTTATCTGGACAGTAATCATTCTGTCTACATTTTCGGGGGCATGGGCAATGAGTCGGGCGACCAGGTGATAGGTCGTCGTTATTTTCACGATTTTTATAAGGTGGATTTGCAAGAAATGCGTGTGCAGAAGCTTTGGGACATTTCAGAAGGACAGCCTAATATGGTTCCGGCGCAGGATATGGTTATACTGAATGACTCTTGTTTCTATGTCTTGCGTTATCCCGAGAGTGTCTCCAACTCGTTTTTGCATCTTTACCGTTTTTCTGTAGAAGATGGCAGTTGTCATATATTGGGTGATTCCATTCCCATTTACTCCGACAAAATCACGACGAACGCTCGTCTTTATTACAACGAGCGTCAAAGCAGGCTTTTTGTGACCGTGCAGGAAACAAGCGACGACGTGTCTTCCAAATTTTCTGTCTACTCACTGTTGTTTCCACCGGTTTCTCTTGAAAAATATACAGCAAATAACGGTGGAGGAAATGCTTCACATGTGTGGCTGGTACTGGTAGCCGCGGTTGTGGCTGTAGCTGGCGGAAGCGTGTGGATAGTGTACAAGCGGCATCGAAACTCCGGCAAGGGCGAGGATGGCAAAGCTGTGCGACAGGACAAGGAACAACTTCCTGAAGCCTCTGATGTAAAGGTGGAGAAGATGGCAGTGGATACGGGAACTGTCAATTCGATGTATTTATTCGGTGATTTCTCCGTTTTCGACCGGAACGGACGCAATATCTCCTATATGTTTTCCTTGCGTATCAAGCAGATATTCTGTCTCATTTTGCGTTATAGCGATGCCGACGGAATTTCTTCCAAGCAACTGAGCGATTTGATATGGCCCGACAAGCCAAAGGACAAAGTGAAAAACTCGCGTGGAGTAGCCATCAATCACCTGCGCAAAATTCTAAAAGAATTGGATGGCATAGAACTGGTTTACGAAAAAGGATGTTTCCGTTTCACGCTGTCCTCCGATTTTTATTGCGACTATTTGCGTTTTATGGCGATAGTTGCCGAAAACCGGATAGAGGAGTGCCGACAAGAGTTCTTGTATATCGTAGGGCGTGGCAAGTTTGTCGGCTTTATGGACGGTCCGTTGTTCGACGGTTTTAAGCAAGATGTGGAGTGCCTCTTGGAAGTGCTTGTCTTGCAGTTGATGAAGGAGGCTTTCGAGGCGCAGGATTATGCGGAAACTGTGAGTTTGGCCGAAGCGGAATTCAATATCGACCCGGTGAACGAGACAGCCTTGTCTTGTTGCCTCAAGTCGCTTTTCATACTCAAGCATGAGAATGCCGCTATTGGCACTTACCAGAAATTTGTGGCAGAATACAAAAAATATACGGGGGAAGATTATCCTCATCCTTTCAGTCTTTACTGGAGTTAGTTCCCCGGCACGTTGCATCCGGTGCTTTCAGTCTTCTCTCTTTTTATTCTTCGGTCTGCCTCTTTCAGCTTGTCCGATGGCTCTTGTTATGTCTGATAAATGTTTACAAATCAAAAAGCTTTTGACTTCAGTCGCATATTCAGGATACCTCAGTCTTATACTTAGGTACCCTCAGTCGTATACTTAGGGTATCTTAGTCGTATACTGAGATAACACTATTATAAAGCCTCTGATAATTAGCGTTTTAAGAATTAAGGTTCCGGCGTTGATAAAAGAGGACAAATGGACTGTTGGAAATGGGGGGTTAGTAGAACCGTGCGATAATTGTTTGATTCACGTTTCCCCTTTCGATACTTGAAGAGTCAAGTGCAGTCTGTCCTTTCTTTTATGGGTTAAAATAGCTCGGATTAATGTTTTTTTTGTCCCATTATACGCAAATTAACCCTAAAATTAACCCATGCAAAATCAAATTTGTGGTCGAGGGGGCGGTTTACAATGCCCTGAGGCTGATGTGGGCGATTGGCATCGGCTCCTTTGTTATATTAACTTCTAATAATAATTAAACTATGAAACAGGCAAAAAAGCTAAAAGTCTTCGGACTGATGACCATGCTTATAAGTATGGTGTTCATGGTAAGCTCCTGCTCGGATGATGACACGGGCGGAGGGGCTTTATCTTATGGAAAAGTGACGGGTGTCGTCACAGACGATTTATCTTCTCCCCTTGAAGGGGTAACGGTCTTGGTCGATGGTTCCGGTATAACGGCTACACCGGACGGTCCTCAAGCCACGACAAATTCACAGGGTGTATATACACTCGAAAACATTTCAATAGGTACACATATAATTACATTTACGAAAGCCGATTACCAGACGGTAAGCGTTACCGTTGTGGCAGGAAAATTCAACGAAGAACAAGTAGCCGAAGTCAGCCCTAAGATGGAGTATGCAGCTGCAAAAATCAAAGGAAAAGTGACCGATGCAGGAAAGGGAAGTGCTCCGTTGGAAGGGGTGACAGTCAGCATCAGCTCTACACAGACTACCACCACCGGAAGCGACGGTACGTTTGAAATTGGCAATTTGCCGCTGGCGGACTATACCGTTACATTTACGAAAGATGGTTATGCTTCTATCGTGAAGAAAGTGGTTATGGCCGACTTTGTGGATGGCATTGCTACTACAGACGTGCGTATGGGGGGAACGGAAATCCTGCGCGGACTGACCATCGACGACTTGAAAGCTGCCGAAAAATGGTATTATAACGAATACCGCGGTGGACGAAACGCCGAAAGCTATCCCCATTGGGACTGGGCTTGCAATTACATGTGTACGATGGATTTCCGTGGCGACTGGGAAGAGCAGAACGAAGGTACCACTCTCCGCATTCGCAACAGTGAAGACGACCGCAAGAACCCCGCCGACTTGGAGATGTTCGATTCCTTTGTATTCGGAAGCAAGCTGATTACAGAAGACAACTACATGATGACCCTCCAGATTCGTACGCACAGTGCCGACGAAGCTGCTCCGGCATACTATGGCGTGCAGGTGGTAGACCTGACTGCTGCCGATCCGAAGGCTGAGATGGTGGGCGACGTCAGAACCTATGCCTCGGAAAATTACACTTCTGTTCCGGTAGACTTGAGCAAATACATCGGTAAGGAAGTAATCATTGCCATCGGTACATTCCGCGCCCAGACAGGCGACTACTGGAAGCAATTGGTATTGCGTCGCATCGCTTTTGCCAAGGAAGTTGTTGAAGGATGGGGATGGTTGCCGGGAACAGCAGTCGAAGAACTGGACGGCTGGAAGATGACTCAGGAAATGGTACGTTCTACCATGCCGCAAGTGAAGTCGCAGTTCACGGGTATGAGCCCCATCGGAGGAAGCCGCGATAACTATGTGGACGCTTATCGTGCATGGCGCGAGGTAGACCACGTTTGTGCCGAGTGGTCGTATATGCCGCTCAGCAAAGACCCTGAGGTATTTCCTTCCGAAGGTTATCTGATAAAGACACGTGGTGGAAACAATGTGAGCACAACCGTGCCCGAATCCTATTTCTATGCCAAGTTCTCCATTGCATCCGGACGCAACAAGATGACATTGAAGACCCGCAATTTCAGCGGAACGAATGCCACCTTCTTCAAGGTGACAGCCATCCGCATGGATGGAACTCTCATGCACTTGGCACCTGCCTCCAATACGACCCAGTTTGCGGAGGCTGCCGCCGACGGTTGCTGGAAGTTTATCCATGAGGCAGGAGGAAAGGGAGATCCGGAAGGATATGCCGATTTTGTTTACGATTTGTCTCAGTTCAACGGAGAAGACGTGATGTTGACTATCGGTATCTTCAAAGGAGAAGAGAACGGCGACGAGAACAAGCTGGTGCTGCGTAGCATAACAATGGAATGACAAACTACTGATATTTAATTATTCTTGAAGCTTTCCCCTTACTTCTTTCTGCATCTTATGGAAGAAGGAGGAGGGGGAAGGCTGAAGAAACTAATAGTATGATATGAACAGAATGAAAAATTTATTTACTTTACTGACTTTGCTTTTATGGACGTTAGTGGCTTGCAGCAACGACTCTGCTGCTGATGAAAAGCCGGGCAGCGGGGGGACGGATATTCCTGCGGGTAATCTGCCGATGCAGAACGTGGCGCGTGCCATAGAGCTGATTGACAATGCCGTGGAGTGCTATTTCACGGGTACGGGCATGGCTATGTCACGTTATTACAATCCTTATACAGGCAATCGTTCCAGCGAGTTGGGCAGTGTGTGGATGTACACCAGTTCCATTGAGGCTGTAAACGCTGCGATGAAAGCCATGAAGACCGGGCAGGCAAAGGGTGAAACGGCTCTTTATGATTCTCACTTTAACCGTTACAAGGAACTCTTGACCCAACTTTATGATAATTTGGAGTATTATGCAGGTACTTTTACGCTGACCTCTTATACGCAGACCAAGCAGTGGACGGTATACGGCGTAAACCGTGGAAACGACAAAGGAGCTGCCCAGGTAGAAGGCATCCTCAATGTTTACGATGACCAGATGTGGCTGGTACGTGAATTATTGGAATCCTATCATATCACTGGTGAGCAACGTTATCTGGAAAAGGCGGAATACCTGATGGAATACGTGCTCGACGGTTGGGATTGCACTCTTGATGAACAAGGCAATCCGTTGGGAGGCATCACATGGGGCCCCGGGTATCTCACCAAGCACTCTTGTAGCAACGGTCCCATTGTCAGCCCGTTGGTGTGGCTTCATGAAATTTACAAAGGCAAGTCAGACGAAGTGACCTACGGTTATGTGGCTGCCGATAACAGCCGCAAGCTGCGCACGGAGAAAAAGTCCGACTATTATCTGGGTTTTGCCAAAGCCGTTTATGATTGGCAAAAGAAGTATTTGCTGAGACCCGATGGAGTGTACGACGACATGATGGGCGGTTATGATTCGCCGGACATAAAATATGTCACCATTGATGGCGAACGCTATCGGACGGGTTCCAAATTGCGCGATCGCGTAGGTCCGGCCATCACTTACAACAGCGGTACGATGCTTTCCGGTGCTGCCGACCTTCTCAGAGCTACGGGCGATGCTGCCTATCGGACGGACTTGGCTGAATTGACTGATAATAGCTTTGCTTACTTTGCCAAACCTGATGCCACAAAACCAGGTTGCTATACATTTGACATCAGTGGATTCTGCAATTGGTTCAACGGTGTGCTGATGCGCGGATATGTGGATGCTTATTCAGCCCACACTGTTGCTGCAAGCTGTATCGAGGCTTTCCAGAACAATCTGGATTATGCCTACGAAAATTATCAATACAAGCATATGCTTCCCACTAACCTGCTGGTGGGCTGGAATAAAGCCGAAAGGACCAAGAACAATGTGGAAGGCATGTTCACTTTTGCTTTTGCAGCCGAGTATGCAGTGTTGGCGAATTATGAATGGAGCAAAAAATAATTTTAAAAATAATGGACTATGAAGAATTTTAGCAAGATGCGACAAGGATTATCCTGCATGGTTATGGCGTTACTTCTGATGCTGATTCCGGCAGATATTTTCGCACAAAACTCTATTTCCGTTTCGGGAATAGTTATGGACGATACCAACGAGCCGGTCATTGGCGCTGCCGTCATGGTGAAAGGTACTACCACCGGTGTCATTACCGACATTGACGGACGCTACACCATCAGTGCTCCCGCGAACGGTATCCTCAGCTTCTCTTATGTGGGATTGAAAGACAAGGAAGAGAAAGTGAACGGACGTACCACTATCAATATCATCATGGAAACCGATTCCAAGATGATAGACGAAGTGGTGGTGATAGGTTACGGAACACAGCGTCGCGGATCGGTGACGGGTGCCGTTTCTGCCGTAAAAGGTCAGGATATGATAAAGACCAAGAACGAAAATCCGCAGAACATGCTGACGGGACGTATTCCCGGTTTGCGTGTATGGCAGAAGAGCTCTGAACCCGGAACTTTCAACAACAGTTTCGATGTTCGCGGTATGGGTGCTCCATTGATTATCATCGATGGAATTCCCCGGAGCACGGAAGAATTCCAGCGTTTGAATGCAATGGATATTGATGACATTTCTGTGTTGAAAGATGCTTCAGCCGCTATTTATGGTGTACGTGCCGCCAACGGTGTAGTGCTGGTGACTACTAAAAAAGGAGGAGCAGGAAAAACGGAATTCTCTTACAACGGTTCCTACACTTTCCAACAGCCTTCACGTATGCCTGAACTGTGTGATCCTTATGAATCTATGACACTGTTCAACGAAATGTCGATGAATAACATCAACGGCGGTTCATGGGTTTTCAGCGAAGAGAGTTTCGAAGCATTCCGCAACGGCACGCGCCGTACAACGGATTGGAACGACCTGATTATCTCTAACGTGGCTCCGCAAACGCAACACGACATCAGTATTTCCGGTGGTACCGAGAAGACGAAGTTCTACATCAGCATGGGCTACTTCTATCAGGAAGGTATCTTCCGCTCAGGAGACTTGAACTACAACAAGTTCAACCTGCGCTCTAACATTTCGACTGAAATTGCTAAAGGTATAAAGTTCGAACTCGGCGTGAGCGGTATCTCCGACGAACGCAACACGCCTTACACCAGCTCACAAGACATCATCCGTAACTACTGGCGTCAAGGTGTTCTCTATCCGGCATACGCCGATCCCGAGGGAACAATGCTGAACTACAACGGTTTGGATATGGAACAGAACACTGTGGCCATGATGACGGCCGACATTTCCGGTTACAAGAAGTACAAACAGAAATATTTCCAGTCCTCGGCTACTCTGACGGCAGACTTCGGCGAATACACTCCGGTATTGAAGGGGTTGACTGCCAAAGCCATGTTCAGTTACGACTACCGTGCCGACAACAACGAGGCTTTCCGTAAAGAGTACTACCAGTATGCTTATGACGAACAGACCGGTACCTACAAGCAGAAAGTCTATAACGAAAGTTCGCCCAGCAACATGCGCCGCGAGTTTTATGACAAGTCGCAGATGTTGGGACAATTCACAGTGAACTACGACCGCACCTTTAACGATGTTCACCACGTGGGTGGTGTTATTGGTTGGGAGGTGCAGAAACGCAACGGCGACAACTTCTACGCTGTCCGCGACCTAGCATTCTCCATGCCTTACCTGCTGGCAGGTGTGACCGAAGGCCAGATTGGTGCCATGCAGACCGGTAATAACGACCTTTATGAACAGGCCAACGAAGCCTTGATAGGCCGTATCAATTACTCGTTTGCCGACCGCTACCTGCTGGAAGCACAGTTCCGTTACGACGGTTCCAGCAAGTTTGCCAAGGGACACCAATGGGGCTTCTTCCCCTCCGTATCGGCTGGATGGAGAATCTCCGAAGAACCTTTCTTCAAGAGTATCGATGTTCTGAAGTTTGTCAATCAGTTGAAGTTGCGTGCCAGCTACGGTGTACTTGGTGATGACGGCGACCTGAATTATGACTGGGCTATGGGGTACACCTATCCTTCGACTAGCGGCAACATGGCCAACGGCGACTACAACGGTTATTCGCCGGGCTACATTTTCGGCGGCAAGTTTATCAGTGCAGCCAGTCCTATGGCATTGCCTAACGAGAACATCACTTGGTTCAAATCGAAGACATTCGACATCGGTTTCGACTTTGAAGGATGGGACGGTCTGCTGGGTGTTTCGTTCGACTACTTCAACCGTTTGCGTACCGGCCGTTTCGCTCGCCGTACCGGTGCCCTGCCTACCGTGGTAGGTGCCACTGCTCCGCGTGAAAACCTGGACAGCGACCGCCAATTCGGTATGGAATTGGAGCTGACCCACCGTAATAAGATTGGTGAAGTAGGCTATAACCTGAAGGGTATTGCTACCGTTACCCGTCAGAAATACCTGACTGCTTCGGAAAAAGGACCTTGGGCCAACTCGTATGATCGCTGGCGCAACGACAACCTGACGAACCGTTATCAAGGGGTACAGTTTGGTTATACTTCCGCCGGTCGTTACACCAGTTGGAACGATATTTGGAATTACTACGGCTTCAAGGAACGCGACGTCCTGCCGGGTGATTATAAGTATGAAGACTGGAATGGTGACGGCGAGATTAACGGTCAGGACGAACATCCGTTTGCCTTTGACCAGACTCCGTGGTTGCAATTCAGCTTGAATGCCGGCCTGCAATGGAAGAACTTCGACTTCAATATGCTGTTGCAAGGTTCTGCACTGGGTTCTATGGAATACAAAGAGCCTCTGCACGAAATTTGGGGTAAGAATGGCGGTGGTGCATTGACACAGTTCCTCGACCGCTGGCATCCTGTAGACCCGAAAGCCGATCCCTATGATCCTTCTACAGTCTGGACTTCTGGTCACTATGCTTACACAGGCCGTTGGGCAAAAAATAATTCTGCTTTCAACCGCGTAAGCACTGCTTACCTCCGTCTGAAGAGCATCGAGTTGGGCTATACCTTCCCAAAACTGAAGCAGATTCCCAATGCCAGCCTGCGTGTTTATGCCAATGCTTACAACCTGTTGACTTTCACTGGCGTGAAGTTCGTTGACCCTGAGCATCCCGATGACGATCTGGGCCGTATGTATCCGTTGAACAAGACCTATACACTGGGAGTTTCCCTCTCTTTCTAAGTAATCAATGATATAAACCTAAAAAATAGTAAATATGAAACATAAACTGATATCCGCGATGTTGTGCATGACTCTCGCCACTTCATGTGTCGATATGGATATTGCTCCCAAAAATATCGTGACTTCCGAGTCGTTGCTTTCCAACGAATCGGGTATGGACATCTACATGGCGCGTCTATATAGCAATATGCCGTGGGAAGATTTCAAATATCTGTCTCAATGGGGTTTGAATTTTAACGGATGGCTGAATGCTATCGGTATCGATGGTACCGGCGAAGCAATGAACCGCGATGGTATTTGCCGTGCGTTTACCGGTGAAGACAATGCTTACTGGGGTAAAGCTTTTGAATTGTTGCGCGATGCCAACTACCTGATTGAGAACCTGCCGAAATACCAAGGCTCTTACGCCGAGATTACCTACAATCACTATTTGGGTGAAGCTTATTACGTGCGTGCCACGGTCTTCTACGCCATGGCCCGTCGTTTCGGTGGTATCCCTTTGGTAACAAAGGTCATCCAGTATCCCGGAGACGGCAACTTGGAAGTGCCCCGTGCCAGTGAGGAAGAAACTTGGAATCAGGTTTTGGCTGACTATGACAAGGCCATCGAACTGATGATGCCCGGCAGTCCCAAGAGCGGCTATAGCAACAAGTACGTGGCTCTGGCTTTCAAGTCGGAAGCGATGCTCTATGCAGGTAGTGTAGCTAAATACAATGAAACGGTAACCGGCCGTCTGACCGGCTTGGGTGCCAAAACGGGCGTACGTGTGATTGGATTCGATGAAAGCCGTTGGCAAGAGGCATCCAAGAAGTACTTCACCGAAGCCTACAAAGCTGCTTCAGAGGTGATTAAAAGCGGTGTATATTCACTTTACAAGAAGAAATGGGCTGCTAACGATCTGGAAGCGCAATATCAGAATATGGTAGATATGTTCTCCGATCTCAGTAATAATCCTGAGAACATCTATGTGAAGGAGTACGCTTATCCCACGAGCACTCACGCTTACGATTCTTACAATCTGCCGCTTACCTTCAAGGCTCCGTTGAATTGTGGCGTTTGCCCGACAGCCGACTTTGTAGAGCTGTTCGACGGTTTCGACCGTTATCCTGATGGTACCCTGAAGGTGACGACGGGCAATTCTTCTACCGAAGGCAACTACGTTATGTATGATAGTCCGATGGATTACTACAAAAATGCTGAGCCTCGTCTGCGTGCTTATGTCATCTTCCCCGGTGATATGTTCAAAGGCAAGGAGATTGAGATTTATGCCGGTGTTTATACGGGTTCCACGCCTATCAAGCCACTTCTTAGCGACTATTCGTATGGTTCGGCCACTACTAAGTACAACCATCTGAGTGCTTATAAAGAGAAGCCCAAAACGCTTTATCTCAGTCCGAAATCGGAAGACCAGCAGGAAATTGTAACCCTGCCCGACGGCTCTACGATGAAGGCTGCCGGTCAGAACGGTCCTTTCTATGAAGATGGTGGAAGTGCCATGACCGGTCTGTTGGCACGTAAATGGTTGAATCCTGACCCTGCATTTGTTCCCCGGGAAGGTAACAGTGCACAACCTTTCATCTTGATGCGTTATGCCGAGGTGTTGCTGAATGCGGCCGAGGCTGCTGTGGAACTTTCACTGGCTGGTGTATCTTCGCCGGACGACACGGATATGCTAAGTGTTGCAACGAAAGCTATCAACGACATCCGCGAACGTGCTGGTGCCCGGTTACTGACTTCCTCACTGGCTGGTACAATCGACAGCCGCGACATCGTCCGCAAGGAACGCCGCAAAGAGTTGGCTTTCGAACATAAGACCAAGTGGGATTTGCGCCGCTGGCGTGTGAACCACTATGAAGGTCGCGACGGATTCTGGGGTGAGCAACGTGACAAGGACCGTTTCAGCAACACGACCCGTTATCGTTTCCGTGGTATCTATCCGTTCTATTCGACGGAGACAGGCAAGTGGTTCTTCGACGTTTGTTTCAACTATACGACTGCCGGTGACAAAGACTTTGGCTACACTCCTTTGGACTATTACTTCTCGATTCCGGGTGGTGAGGTTTCTAAGAGTCCTGTGATTGACCAGCAGCCTAATCGATAAAACTCAATAATTTAAAAACTTAAAACGTATGAAAAAGACAATATTCTATAGCTTATTCAGCGCCCTGTTCATGTTAACCTCGTGTAGTATGTTCGAAATAGACAACTATGAGGAACCTTCCGAGACTATCTGGGGTGAGGTGGTAGATGAAGCGACCGGTAAGCGTGTATTGACCGACCAGGGCAGTGAGGGCATCCGTGTCCGCCTGACCGAATTGAGTTGGGGTGACAATGTGCAACACAACCCGGATTTTTACTGCATGATGGACGGTACATTCCAGAACACGAAAATCTTCAAGGGTGAGTATAATGTCCGTATCGACGGTCCGTTCATTCCGTTAGTACGTGAGAATACAGACGGTACCTTGCTTCACGACGGCTCTGTCAATACTGAAATCAGTGGCACGACGAAAGTGAAGTTCGAGGTGCAGCCCTTCCTGAACGTCGAGTTTGTGGGCAATCCGCAGGTGAGCAACGGTGTCATCAAGGCACAAGTACGCGTAACACGCGGCGTGTCGGATGAGGTCTTCCGTGAGAAAATCCAGCCGATGGGCAATTGGAAGGACGAATACTTGAACGTGACCGACATCCAATTCTTCGTCAGCTACTCAAACACAGTAGGCTACCGGGCACGCGACGAGCGTTGGTCGAGCAGCATCAACTATGAAGGCAAGAGTTTCGAGGGCTTATTGGGGAAGGAAGTTACCATCCAGTCGAACGGTAACGTACCTTCGGGCCGCAAAGTGTTTGTACGCGCTGCCGCACGTATTAACTACGACACACCCGTAGGTAGCGGTACACGCCGTTGGAACTACAGCGAGCCGATGGAAGTGCTTATTCCGTAGCCTGATGACATACAGCCGGGACTGTGCCACTATAGTGGCACGGTCTTGCCTGTATATAGGCAATCTTTTGCCACTATAATGGCAAGAGTAATGATTAATACCATAAAAACGAGAAACCAATATGAAGCAAAAACATTTTTTGATAAGTTTGGCTGTCTTGGCAACAGGCATCTCCGTAGGTGCCCAAACCAAGGATAATGTCAAGACCACTTTTCAAACCTCACGCGAGTGGAAGCCCTCCATCGACAACAGGGCCGATGCGGTGATGGTGTATGGAGTAGGGGGAAATCCCTCGGACAAGTCACGCAAGCTGTCTTTCGAGGACCGGGTAAAGTCCTGGAAAGAGCGTGGATATATCATACACTTTATGACCGGTATTGCCTGGGGTGAATATCAGGACTATTTCACCGGACAATGGGACGGGAAATGGCATTTGGACGAAGGGCAGGTCACGCAGGCCGGAGACACGATATGGCACGGTCACATGGTGCCCTATATCGTACCATCGGAGAATTTTTTAAGTTATCTGAAAGAGAGACATGTGAAGAGAGTAATCGACGCCGGCGTGGATGCCATCTTCATGGAGGAACCGGAATTCTGGGCAAGAGCCGGTTACAGTGAGTCCTTTAAGAAAGAATGGAAAAAATACTATGGCTTCGACTGGAGACCGCAACATGAATCTCCGGAAAACACTTACTTGTCGAGCAAACTCAAGTATTACTTGTATTATCGTGCACTGAATGAAGTCTTCACCTTTGCCAAGGAATATGGTAAAAGCAAAGGGATGGACGTGAAGTGCTACGTTCCCACCCACTCGTTGGTGAACTATTCGCAATGGCAGATTGTCAGTCCGGAAGCAAGTCTTGCTTCACTTCCTTGTGTAGACGGTTACATCGCTCAGGTATGGACCGGAACTTCGCGCGAGCCGAATTTCTTTGACGGTCGCAAACGTGAGCGTGTGTTCGAGACTGCCTATCTGGAGTATGGTTCCATGGAGTCGATGACTGCTCCCACCGGTCGTAAGATGTTCTTTCTGACAGATCCTATTGAAGACTGGCCGCGTGACTGGGCAGACTATAAGAAGAATTATCAGGCCACCTTTACGGCGCAATTGCTCTATCCCAACATAGCCGATTACGAAGTGATGCCTTGGCCGGAACGTATCTACGAAGGGCTATACCGTACAAGTGCCAATAGCGACAAGAAAGAACGCATTCCCCGTTTCTATTCCACACAGATGCAAGTGATGATTAACGCCCTGAACCGTATGCCTCTGACCGATAATAAACTGACCGGAAGCGAAGGATTCAGCGTACTGATGGCAAATTCTTTGATGTTCCAGCGTTTCCCTACGCACAACGGATATGAAGACCCACAACTTGCCAACTTCTACGGTCAGGCGTTGCCTTTGCTCAAACGAGGTGTGCCCGTCAAGACCGTCCACATTGAGAACCTCGGCTATAAAGAAGCGCTGGCTGACACAAAAGTGTTGCTGATGACTTATGCAAACATGAAACCGCTTGAGTCCGAAGCGCACAGCCACATTGCCGATTGGGTGAAGAAGGGCGGAGTGCTGATTTACAGCGGGACGGACAACGACCCTTTTCAGAATGTAAGAGAATGGTGGAATACCAACGGGCATAACTATACTACTCCTTCCGCACATCTTTTTGAGCAGATGGGACTTCCTGCCAGACCGGAACAGGGAGAATACAGTTACGGTAAGGGAACCGTATGTATTGTCCGTACCGACCCTAAAGATTATGTCCTGCATGAAGGCGGTGACAAAGATTTTTTGTATCTTGCGGCCCGAATGTACGAGCAGAATGCGAAAGCGGGGAAGCTGGAGTTCAAAAATAACTTCTATCTGCAAAGGGGAGATTACGACTTGGCTGCTGTGCTTGAAGAAAGCGTGAGCGACGAGCCGTTTACTGTGGAAGGATGTTTGATTGACCTTTTCGACCCCAAATTACCGATCTACACTTCCAAGCGGATAAATCCGGGTGAGCAAGCCTTGTTGCTGAATGTAGAACGTGTAGCCGGTAAGAAGAAGCCGCAGGTTCTGGCTTCAGCAAGTCGCGAAGAACAGGAAGAACGCGGAAAAGGCCGGTACTCCTATGTGGCGAAAAGTCCTGCCGAGACTTCAAACGTATCGCGGGTGCTGCTGCCCCGTTGTCCTAAGAGTGTGACAGTCGACGGCAGAGAAGTATTCGATGCCAAGCGTTGGCATGCAGCAAGCCATACATATTTGATAGAGTTTGAGAATAATCCTGACGGAGTGTCGGTGAAGTTTTGCTGGTAATCTCAGGCCTTTTATTTTTTTAAGTGTAACAACATAAACAATTATTTTATATAAACAATATGAGAAAAAAGCTTTTATACACCTTGTTGGTATCATGCCTTTTTGCGTGCAGTGACAAGGATACGTCTTATGAAGTCGTCAAGAATGACTTGAGAGCTCCAGCCTACCCGCTTGTTACCATCGACCCTTATGCCAGTGCATGGTCCATGAGCGATAACCTTTATGACAGCCCCGTTCGCCATTGGACGGGTAAGGATTTCCCACTGATTGGCGTGGTGAAGGTAGACGGTGTTTCCTACCGTTTTATGGGAACCGAGGAATTGGAGATGAATGCCATCGTGCCCACCTCGCAGCAAGGCGATTGGACGGGCCGGTATACCACAGAGAAGCCTGCGGGCGATTGGACCTCTGCGGGTTACGACGATTCCAAATGGAAGTCAGACCGTGGTGCCTTTGGTACCAAGGAAAATGAGCCTACGGCAAAAACCCAGTGGGGAACCCGTAATATCTGGGTGCGCCGTATGGTAAATATTGACCGTGATTTGACCGGTATACCTGTCTATCTGGAATTCTCCAACGATGACGATGCCGTATTCTACATCAACGGAGTGAAAATACACGGCACAGGAACCACGTGCAACAAGAACAAAGTCGTGAAACTTCCCGATGAGGCTTTGGCGGTTTTGAAGCAGGGCGACAACATCATTGCCGCCGAATGTATCAATCCGGTTGGTAACGGCTTGCTCGACTTCGGCCTGCAGATTCCGAAACATCTGGAAACTGTGTTTGGCAATACAGCCGTGCAGACCTCTGCCGACGTGCAGCCCATGCAGACACACTACGCTTTTACCTGTGGTGATGTCGACCTGAAAGTCACCTTCACGGCACCTCTCTTTATGGAAGACCTGAAGCTGCTGAGCCGTCCCGTGAATTACCTTACTTATAGTGTTGCTGCCCGTGACGGCAAGGAACACGAAGTGGAGGTGTATTTTGAGGCTTCTCCGCGCTGGGCGCTCGACCAGCCTTACCAGCAATCTGCAAGCAAGGGATATGAAGCTGACGGGCTGCTCTACCTGAAGAGTGGAAGCAAGGAACAGAACATCCTGGCAAAGCAGGGCGATGACCTCCGCATTGACTGGGGATATTTCTACATGGTTGCCGGCAAGGAAAACACTGCATACAGTGTCGGCAACAGTACCGAACTGCGCAAGAACTTCGTGAACGGAACTTTGAACTCAGCTTCGCTCGAGGGAGAGGACAGCAATGGAAACATGGCTTTGGTGCGTAGCCATGGCAAAGTGAAGAATGTTACCGACAAGATAATGCTGGGCTATGACGACATCTATTCCATCCAGTACTTCGGTACAAACCTGCGTCCTTACTGGAACTCAAAAGGCGACCGTACCATCGAGGCTGAAATGCTGGCTGCCTACAATGAGTATGACAAATTGCTGGCACGTTGCTATGCTTTCGATAAGAAGTTGATGGAAGACGCTTCAGCAGCAGGCGGCAAGGAATATGCCGAACTCTGCGCGTTGGCCTACCGTCAGTCCATTGCCGCCCACAAACTGGTGGAAGCCCCCAACGGTGACCTGTTGTGGCTGTCGAAGGAAAACAACAGTAACGGCTGTATCAATACGGTGGACCTGACTTATCCCTCAGCTCCCCTCTATCTGATTTATAATCCGGAACTGGAGAAGGGCATGATGAACGGTATCTTCCATTATAGTGAAAGCGGCAAATGGACCAAGCCCTTCGCCGCCCATGATTTGGGTACCTATCCTCTTGCCAACGGCCAGGTCTACGGAGGCGATATGCCGGTGGAAGAGAGTGGAAACATGCTGATTCTTACAGCTGCCATTGCTGCCGTAGAAGGCAATGCCGACTATGCTGCCAAACATTGGGAAGTGCTCACCACTTGGACAGACTATCTGGTGGAAAAGGGACTTGACCCTGAAAACCAACTCTGTACCGATGACTTCGCCGGACACTTTGCGCATAACACCAATCTTTCCATCAAGGCAATTTTAGGAGTGGCCTCTTATGGCCGGTTGGCTGAAATGCTCGGCAAGAAGGATGTGGCCGAAGCCTATACAACGAAGGCACGCCAGATGGCTACCGAATGGGAGCGCATGGCCAACGACGGCGACCATTATCGCCTGACTTTCGACAAGCCGGGTACATGGAGCCAGAAGTACAACCTGGTTTGGGACAGACTGCTCGGACTGGACATCTTCGACAGCAAAATTGCAGAAATGGAGATACCTTATTATCTGGCCAAGCAGAATATCTATGGTCTGCCCCTCGACAATCGTGAGACTTACACCAAGACCGACTGGATTATGTGGACTGCCACTATGGCTCCCGACCAGGCTACTTTCCGTGAATTCATCGTCCCGGTGCATAAGTTCATGAACGAAACGATAGACCGCGTGCCGATGTCCGACTGGGTGTTTACCGACAAACCCAACTGGCGTGGCTTCAAGGCCCGCTCGGTAATAGGCGGATATTACATGAAGATGCTTGAAGGCAAGTTGATGCAAAATAAACAATGACAAAATTTACCAAACGAATGAAAAGACTCTTTGCATGGGGAACCGCCCTCCTTCTTGTTGGCGGTATGCAGGCGGCCTCGTTGCCGGTTGATGAGCCGATTACACCTGTGGATTACGTCAGCACCTTGGTTGGCACGCAGTCCAAGCATTCCCTTTCTACGGGTAATACTTATCCTGCCGTGGCTATGCCTTGGGGCATGAATTTCTGGACTCCACAGACCGGAACCATGGGTAACGGATGGGCCTACACCTATGATGCCGACAAGATTCGCGGCTTCAAGCAGACGCACCAGCCCAGCCCGTGGATTAACGACTACGGACAGTTTGCCATTATGCCCGTTACCGGAAAGGTGGCTTTCGACCAGGACGAGCGTGCCAGTTGGTTTTCTCACAAAGCCGAGACTGCCACTCCTTATTATTATAAGGTCTATCTTGCCGACCATGATGTGACGGCGGAGTTTGCTCCTACCGAGCGTGCCGCTGCTTTCCGTTTCACTTTCCCTGAAACGGAGGAAGCCTATGTGGTGGTAGATGCCATGGACAACGGCTCTTTTGTGAAAATCATTCCGGCTGAAAAGAAAATCATAGGCTACACTACCAAGAACAGCGGTGGCGTGCCAAGCAATTTCAAGAACTACTTTGTATTGCAGTTCGATAAGCCTTTTACTTATACTGCTGCCGTGAAGGACGGAAAGATTGATTCCCGTACCACCGAGGCAGGTGCCAATCATGCCGGTGGCATCATCGGTTTTCATACCCTCCGTGGCGAGCAGGTGAATGTACGTGTGGCTTCCTCATTCATCAGTCACGAGCAGGCTGAGTTGAACTTGAAGGAACTGGGTGGCCGGACGCTTGAAGAGGTGGCGAAAGCCGGGCGTGACGAATGGAACCGGGTGCTGGGCCGCATTGAAGTGCAGGATACCGACCTCGACCGTCTGCGTACTTTCTACTCTTGTTTCTACCGTTCGGTGCTTTTCCCGCGCAGTTTCTACGAGATAGATGCGCAAGGTCAGGTAATGCACTACAGCCCCTATAATGGTGAGGTGCTACCCGGCTATATGTTTACCGACACCGGTTTCTGGGACACTTTCCGTTGTCTCTTCCCCTTCCTCAACCTGATGTATCCATCCATGAATGCCAAGATGCAGGAAGGATTGGCCAACACTTACAAGGAGAGCGGTTTCCTGCCCGAATGGGCCAGTCCGGGACACCGTGGTTGCATGGTGGGCAACAATTCCGCCTCTGTGGTGGCGGATGCCTGGCTGAAAGGTCTGCGTGGCTACGACATCGAGACATTATGGAAAGCCGTGAAGAGCGGTACGGAGAATGTGCATCCCGAGGTTTCCTCTACCGGACGCCTGGGACATGAGTATTACAACAAGCTGGGTTATGTGCCCTATAATGTGGGTATCAACGAGAATGCAGCCCGTACGCTGGAGTATGCCTATGACGATTGGTGCATCTACCAGTTGGGACTTTCGCTCGGCAAGTCGAAGAAAGAACTGGCTCCTTTCGCCAAACGCGCGCTGAACTACCAGAATCTTTTCGACCCTGCCCACAAGCTGATGCGCGGCAAGAATGAGGACGGTACGTTCCAATCGCCGTTCAATCCCTTGAAGTGGGGTGATGCCTTTACCGAAGGAAACAGCTGGCATTATTCATGGTCGGTTTTCCACGATCCGCAAGGGCTCATTGATTTGATGGGGGGCAAGGATTCCTTCAACCGGATGATGGATTCCGTGTTTGTGCTGCCGCCTGTATTCGACGAAAGCTATTATGGCAGTGTCATCCACGAAATCCGGGAGATGCAGATCATGAACATGGGCAACTACGCTCACGGCAACCAGCCCATACAGCACATGATTTACCTCTATAACTATTCCTCCCAGCCGTGGAAGGCGCAGTACTGGCTGCGTGAGGTCATGGAGCGCATGTACAATGCCAATCCCGACGGCTATTGCGGTGATGAGGACAACGGCCAGACATCTGCCTGGTACGTATTTTCAGCTTTGGGATTCTATCCCGTCTGTCCGGGTACAGACCAGTATGTGCTGGGTGCTCCTCTCTTCCGTTCTGTGCGTCTGCACTTGGAAAATGGCAAGACTGTGACGATTGAAGCTCCTGAGAATAGTCGTGCCAACCGCTACGTGCAGAAACTCACAGTGGATGGCGTTGACTATACACGCAACTATCTGACGCACGGGCAACTGATGAACGGCTCCTCACTGCGTTTCACTATGGACAATGTGCCCAACAAACAGCGTGGGGCAGGAGAGGAGGACGCTCCTTACTCCTTCTCGAAAACGCTTAAAAAGAAGAAGTGATTTCAAAGCCAAAACCATAGCAATTAATGATGAGGGTGTGCCGAATGTCTGACGGAATGATAGCTGAAAAACGTTTTGGCACACCCTCTCTCTTTTACGATAAATCACTGTTCGAAAACCCTATTTACCATGAAACTTAAGAAACTTACTATTTACTGCTTGGCATTGTTTTGTGCCTCTTCTTCTCTTTATGCGCAATCCGGTGAAGAAGTTCAAAAGAAACGCAGCGGCAATCCGATTTTTCCCGGTTGGTATGCCGACCCTGAGGGGGTGGTGCTGGACGGGAAGTTCTGGATTTATCCTACATATTCCGCTCCTTATGATGAACAGACTTTTATGGATGCCTATTCTTCGCCCGACTTGGTGCATTGGACCAAGCATCCACGCGTGCTTTCAAAGGAAAACATCCCATGGCTGCGCCGTGCTTTGTGGGCACCGGCTGTCATCGAGGCCAATGGCCGCTATTATCTTTTCTTCGGAGGGAACGACATACAGAACAACTCTGAGATTGGCGGTATCGGGGTGGCTGTGGCAGACAATCCGGCAGGTCCTTTCAAAGATGCGCTGGGCAAGCCCTTGATTGATAAGATTGTGAATGGAGCACAACCCATCGACCAGTTTGTGTTCCGCGATGACGACGGCACTTACTATATGTACTATGGCGGATGGGGGCATTGCAACATCGTGAAACTGTCTCCCGATTTACTTGGTGTCGTTCCTTTTGATGATGGCACAGTCTATAAGGAAGTGACTCCTCAGGACTATGTAGAAGGGCCTTTCATGCTGAAACGTAACGGAAAGTATTACTTCATGTGGTCGGAAGGCGGTTGGGGAAGCCCCGACTACCGTGTGGCCTATGCCATTGCCGACTCTCCTTTCGGACCGTTCCATCGCGAGGGAATAATTCTTCAGCAGGATGCCGGTGTAGCTACCGGTGCCGGACATCATTCGGTGGTGCGTGGAAAAGGCAAGGACGAATGGTACATCATTTACCACCGTCGCCCGTTGGGAGAAACGGCTGCAAACAGCCGTGCCACCTGCATTGACCGGATGTACTTTGACAAAAAAGGAAAGATAAAGCCGGTGCGCATGACTTTCGAGGGAGTGAAAGCTACCCAAACCCCACTTGACTAATAGCAATTTTCAATTCAAATTTATATAGAAGAAATATGAGTCTTAATTCCAAAAAGATTTGTTTCAGTCTTGTTCTGGCTGCGGCTGCCGGGATGGTTCAGGCTGCCAATGGTAGCTGCCTTCTTGCCGATGCGGGTTTTGTGGCCGTGCAGGACAATACGGCATCTGCCGGAAACTATTCCTCTAACCGTCCTAAAGAGAAACAACGCCTTTTCCGTTCCACTGCCGTGGAGAAAGAGATTGCCCGTGTACAGAAACTTTTGAAGAACCGCAAGCTTTCCTGGATGTTTGCCAACTGTTTTCCCAATACGCTGGATACTACTGTGCACTTCCGCAAGGGTAGCGATGGAAAGCCTGATACTTTTGTATATACGGGTGACATCCATGCTATGTGGTTGCGTGACTCAGGGGCGCAGGTATGGCCATATGTGCAGCTTGCCAACAACGACCCGAAACTGAAAGAGATGCTGGCCGGTGTTATTCTGCGCCAGTTCAAGTGCATCAATATCGACCCGTATGCGAATGCCTACAACGACGGTGCGCTGCCCGATGGGCATTGGATGAGTGACCTTACTGACATGAAGCCCGAACTGCATGAACGCAAATGGGAAATCGACTCGCTTTGTTATCCCTTGCGGTTGGCTTATCAC
Source organism: Bacteroides sp. AF39-16AC (assembly GCF_003602735.1). NCBI lineage: Bacteria > Pseudomonadati > Bacteroidota > Bacteroidia > Bacteroidales > Bacteroidaceae > Bacteroides > Bacteroides sp. AF39-16AC. The sequence goes on from NZ_QTLN01000010.1 coordinate 78,899, forward strand.
TACTGGCAGGTGACGGGTGACACTTCGGTTTTCGGTGCTGAATGGCTGGAAGCCATCCGCAACATTTATACTACTTTTTGTCAGCAGCAGCGCAAAGAGGGTGTCAGTCCCTACAAATTCCAACGCAAGACGGAGCGTGCGCTCGATACGCTGAACAATGACGGTCTGGGTGCTCCTGTCCGTCCGGTGGGACTCATCGTGTCCTGCTTCCGCCCGTCGGACGATGCCACAACGCTTCAGTTCCTTGTGCCTTCCAACTTCTTTGCCGTCACTTCCTTGCGCAAGGCTGCCGAGATTCTGGAAACAGTGAACAGGGAGACTGCCCTGGCTGCCGACTGCCGTGCCTTGGCCGATGAGGTGGAGATGGCTTTGAAACGCTATGCAACCTACAACCATCCTGAATTCGGTACCATCTATGCTTTCGAGGTTGATGGTTTCGGCAATCATCTGCTGATGGACGATGCCAATGTACCCAGCTTGCTTGCCATGCCCTATTTGGGAGATGTAGATGTCAATGACCCCATTTATCAGAATACCCGCCGTTTTGTGTGGAGCGACAGCAATCCCTATTTCTTCAGCGGCAAAGCCGGCGAGGGTATCGGCGGACCGCATATCGGCTATGACATGGTGTGGCCCATGAGCATTATGATGAAAGCCTTCACAAGCCGGGATGATGCCGAAATCAAAACTTGCATCAAGATGCTGATGGATACGGATGCAGGTACCGGCTTTATGCACGAATCGTTTCATAAGGATGATGCAACCAACTTCACCCGCCCCTGGTTTGCCTGGCAGAACACCCTTTTCGGTGAGCTGATATTGAAGTTGGTTAATGAGGGGAAGGTGGATTTATTGAATAACATAGATTAAGATATAACATGAAGAACTTATATACATGGGTGGCTGCCCTCCTTTTCGTGGCATTGACAGTTTCGGTTACGGCTTGTACTTCTGCCTCTTCTGCCGGTACGGTGACGGTGGTGGACCGGCCGGATACACATGCTGTCAATGCCAATTATATGGGTTACCGTGCCCCGCTTCGTCCGTTGAACTTTATAAAATTGCCGGTAGGCAGCATCCGCCCCGAGGGTTGGGTAAGGAAATTTCTGGAGTTGCAGCGCGACGGCCTGACCGGACATTTAGGGGAAATCAGCGCTTGGTTGGAAAAGGATGACAATGCCTGGCTTACGACCGGCGGAGACCATGGTTGGGAGGAAGTTCCCTATTGGCTCAAAGGGTATAGCAGTTTGGCATATATTCTGAATGATCCGGAGATGATAGAAGAAACCAAATACTGGATTGAAGGCGTATTTGCCAGCTGCCAGCCGGACGGTTATTTCGGCCCGGTCAACGAACGCAATGGGAAGCGCGAACTTTGGGCACAGATGATTATGCTCTGGTGCCTGCAATCTTATTACGAGTATTCTCAGGACCGGCGTGTCATAGACCTGATGACAAACTACTTTAAATGGCAGATGACGGTCCCCGACGACCGGCTTCTGGAAGACTTTTGGGAGAACAGTCGTGGAGGTGATAATATCATCAGCATCTACTGGCTTTACAGCCATACGGGAGATGCTTTTTTGCTCGAATTGGCCGAAAAGATTCATCGCAACACTGCGGACTGGACTCAGTCGACCTCTTTGCCCAACTGGCACAACGTAAACATTGCCCAATGTTTCCGTGAGCCTGCCACTTATTATATGCAGACCGGTGATTCTGCCATGCTGAAAGCCTCTTATAATGTCCATCGGCTGATCCGTCGTACTTTCGGGCAGGTGCCCGGCGGCATGTTCGGGGCGGATGAGAATGCCCGTTTGGGATATATCGACCCTCGCCAGGGGGTGGAAACCTGCGGGCTGGTTGAGCAGATGGCTTCCGATGAAATTATGCTTCGCATGACGGGCGACCCCTTATGGGCCGAGCATTGCGAAGAAGTGGCATTTAACTCTTATCCGGTTGCCGTGATGCCGGACTTTAAAGCGCTGCGCTACATCACTTGCCCGAACCATGTCGTCAGTGATTCCAAGAATCATCATCCGGGCATCGACAACCGCGGACCGTTTCTTTCGATGAATCCTTTCAGCAGTCGTTGCTGCCAGCACAATCATGCACAAGGCTGGCCCTACTTTGCCGAACATCTGGTTTTGGCAACTCCCGACAATGGAGTGGCAACGGCTCTTTATGCAGCTTGCAAGGCTGTGGTGAAAGTAGCTGATGGAAAGGAAATCACTTTGCACGAAGAGACGAATTATCCTTTTGAGGAAGACATCCGCTTTTCTGTCTCTACCGGGGGGAAAGTCGTCTTCCCGTTCTATTTCCGGATTCCTTCATGGACTCAAAAGGCGAAAGTGCGCGTGAATGGTGAGGAAGTGGATGCGGCTCCCGTGGCAGGAAAGTATCTCTGCATCCATCGCGAGTGGTCGGATGGGGACCGCGTGGAATTGACGTTTCCGATGTCTTTGTCCATGCGCACCTGGCAGGTCAATAAAAACAGCGTAAGTGTGGATTACGGTCCTCTCACGCTCTCTCTTAAGATTGCTGAGAAATATGTGGAGAAGGACAGCCGCGAAACGGCCATCGGTGATTCTAAATGGCAGAAAGATGCTGACCCTCAAAAATGGCCCACTACTGAGATATATCCCGGCAGCGCGTGGAATTATTCGCTGGTGTTGGACAAGACAGAACCCTTGAAGCACTTCGAGGTAATCCGTAAATCATGGCCGGCTGACGACTACCCTTTTACGGTGGCCAATGTACCTTTGGAGGTGAAGGCTGTCGGCCGATTGGTTCCCGAATGGGAAATAGATGAAACCGGGTTGTGTGGTGTGTTGCCCGAAGAGGATGCGGCGAGAGGCGATAAAGAAGAAATCACACTCATCCCCATGGGAGCGGCGCGGTTAAGGATAACTGCGTTCCCGAATACAAAAGAATAAATTGATGAATGATGCGGACAGTAGTGAAGTGCTGATACCTTTAACTCCTTTGCATAAACAGAAAACTTGAAATAAAATGAAACGTATTGCTTTTTTGGATTATGTGCGCGTGTTTGCGTGCTTCTTGGTCATGCTGGTTCATGCCAGCGAGAATTATTATGGAGCTGTAGGTTCTACGGACATGGTGGGACCGCAGGCTTTCCTTCAGAACGAGGCCGATAGGTTATGGGTATCTATTTACGATGGCTTCTCACGTATGTCTGTGCCTCTGTTTATGATTGTTTCGGCTTACCTGCTTGCGCCTATGAAGAAGGGACAAAGCTGTTGGGAGTTTTACCGCAAACGTTTCCTGCGCATCATGCCGCCGTTCATCTTTTTCATGGTGCTGTACAGCACGTTGCCCATGTTGTGGGGACAGATAGACGGCGAACAGTCTATGAACGACCTTTCACGCATCTGGCTGAACTTTCCTATGCTTGCCGGACACTTCTGGTTCATGTATCCGTTGATAGGCCTTTACCTGTTCATCCCGGTCATCTCACCGTGGCTGGAGAAGGTTTCGGCGAAAGAAGAACGTTTCTTCATCGGACTGTTCCTGGTTTCTACTTGCATACCTTTCCTCAACCGTTGGTTTGGTGAGGTGTGGGGACAGTGCTTCTGGAACGAATATCACATGCTATGGTATTTCTCGGGTTATTTGGGCTACCTTGTGCTGGCACATTATATCCGCGTGCATCTTACTTGGGGGCGTTCCTTGCGTCTGTGGGTCGGTTTCCTGCTTATGCTGGTCGGGGCGGTGGCTACCATATGGTCGTTCTATGTCCAGGCTGTTCCGGGAGTGGTTCATTCTACGCCGGTCATTGAGGTGGGATGGGCTTTCTGCACCCTTAATTGCGTGGCGTTGACGGCAGGCACGTTTCTGCTGTTCAGTTGCATCAGCATTCCGCAGCCTCCGCGCTTCATTGCCGAAATGTCGAGACTCAGCTACGGCATGTTCCTTATGCACATATTCTGGCTTGGCTTGTGGGTGTCGGTGTTTAAGTCTACATTGGGATTGCCCACCGTGGCTGCCATTCCGGTTATAGCGGTATGTACGTTTATCAGTTGTTTCGTGGCAACCAAGCTCATCTCGTTGATACCGGGCAGTAAGTGGATTATCGGGTAGAGACGGTAATACTGTAAGATACAGCAGTGAGAATGGTAAGGCAACTTTTCATGCCGATACATAAATTTCTGTTTAGGAATTGTGGCGGAAGTGCCTTGCATTTAAGCGATGATATGCAACTGTTTGGCATATCCGGCAGCTACTTTTGCGGTAAAGTAAAAGTAGTCTGCATGGTATGTTGGGGATTACTGCTTGCATTTTGGAAAAGTTTTTATAGCTTTGTGTTGAATAAAAGATTTTTTGGAATGTAAACGATAATAATAGCCTTCGGGCAAGACATATTGCAAACTTGCGGACAATTGTTCGATTCGGTTAAATCTGGTAAATTAAACATGAAATCAAGAACAATAGGTCTAAGTTGGTTTGTACCCTCACGAAGGGCACAGGCTGCTTTTACTTATTTTGATTTCAAGGTTTACCAGAACCTAACCGGAGAAATAGGAAAAAGTGAGTGCTGTGTCCTTTTTCTTTTGTTATGACAGCCGGAAATGCCGAAAACCGAGAAGAGTAGGTGAATTTAGAGAACAATGTAATTATGTCAAGAGTATTTAAAGTAAAGCCCAAGAGACTTAAAAAAGTAAATGGTCTGGTATTGACACCGGAGATGGAAGTGATTGTTACGACTAAAATCAATATGTCGGATCCTTTCAGTAATTGTGCAAAAGAACTGAAGGAGGCTTATATGCGTCTCTACAGCTTCGATTATGAGAAAGCTTGTTGCAACAGAGGGGATTTTGATTTCGCGGCACTTGATTGACCGGTATATTTTTTTGTGCCAACCTTAAAAAGCTAAAGATATGAACTGTATTAACACAGATTACTTCAAGCCTTTTTTGCAGGCTTTTTGCGAGAAGACACAACCGTTGTATACTTGTGGGTATCCATGGGGACCATTTGTGCCCTATACGATGCCCCGATATAACGATGCCGATGTGAAAATATTCTATATGGGCAGGGATACTTATTATTGGGTGGAGCAAGAAGAACTTTTCGAAGCTTTTACGAATCATGTTTTGGAAGACTATCTGGGGAAAAACGCGGCATGTGTAGATGTTGAAAAAATGTTGGGATGGAAAAATAACGCCGGTTCCTTTTGGACAATGGTTGCCAAACTGCATCTACTGATACGCACGGGCAGATACACTGAAGACATAATGCAGATAAGTGCCGCAGACAAAGTGATACTCGAAGAGATTGGTTACGGAAACATCAATGCCATAGAGCAGCAGACCAGCTTATCGAAAGAAGGGTATTGGGAAGCGATAACTTCTTTGGACGGTTATTGTCAAATCCGGGAAGCCGGTCGCCCTTTTGAGAAATTGAAGTCGGTGATAGAAGCCTACCACCCGGATTTTATCTTCATTTTCAATTGGGAAGAACGTGACGATGTATTCGAGGGTATGGACTTTGAGTGGCAGAAAGTGTATTACAAGGACAAGCTACAGGCTGTATATACCTTGCCCGGCTACTCTACCAAGGTGATATGGACTTCCCATCCCCGGCGTTATTCCTATTTAGGAACCAACATCGAAGAGATGGCAGGGAGCTTGGCTGATACATTTGCCGCCATTCGCTGACCAAGATAGTGTGGATGGAATCAAAATCTTTTTCAGACATTGTAGGAACAGTTTTTTCAAACAGCATGTTTTTACAGCTTGTCTTATTGATGTCTGAAAAAGATGATGCAGATAAGGGGTTTGGACGTTACTCGTTGGTTTGGGAAGCAAAGTGCTGGAATGTCACTTCGGCTTCCACCCAGAAATCATTCATCCGCAATAGGTCGGGGATAGAGTAGGGCTTATGGGTGCAAATGTCGTGTACTGCATGGCAAATGCAGATGTCTTCCAGTTCAGACCTGCTCAAGCAGCCTTCTGCCCAGCTTGTTTCGTCATCGAGTTCATCGGTTAAACCGAGTGCTTTGTCAGTTACATCCGGTATATTGTCGATGCCATTTGAAATGGAACAACTTTCTATCTCGGCAAGCCCTTTTTTATCGAGCAGTGTATCGATGAGTTTGATTATGCGGTTGAAGTCCGAAGAATAGAACATATCTTCTTCCAGAACAAGTACGGACTCGCTTCCGTTGTGGCTAAACAGCAATCGACCTTCAATCTCACAATCATCATCAAAAGTTTCGTCTTTCAGTGATTGGTGCATGGCTCGATATAGATTAGCAGTGTGGGCATACATTTGCCTGGTCAGTCCGAGAAGCAGTTCATTGATTTGTTTGAAACGTTCTTTTTCGGCCTGGTTGCATAGGAACATTTGGTTCAGCAGATAGCTTCTTGTGTGTAAGAGGTATTCTATTCTATCCAAAGTCTCTCTATCTTGGATTTTGTCTAAACGCGGATAAGTGCAATGGTGGCCCGGGATGGTTGTGGTGGGGATAATTCGTTTTAGTTCCATCTCGATGGCTGTCAGTATGTGCCGTTTTCGGGCAGTGTCTCGTTCTGATTGGATGAGTTCAAAGGTTTCTTTTGAGTATACGTCCATGGTCTGTTGTTTTTAGAATTGGTTTGATTACGGCAAAGGTAGGTAGGGATTATGCCATTTGGCGGCAGAACTCTGGTATAAGATAATTGAGGATTGAGACTTGGCTATAAATAATTATAAGTTAAAACAATATGGGTAAGGAACTTTTTAGTCGTTATGTTTGGCTCTTGGAGACCATTCATCGTGCGGGTAAGATTACATTCGAGGAAATCAACGCTCGCTGGCTTCGTTCGGAACTAAGTGGTGGAGAAACTCTTTCACTCCGTACTTTTCATCATCATCGGGATGCGATAGAAGAGCTGTTTGACATCAATATTGAATGCATCAAGCGTGGAGGTTATTGCTATTATATAGAGGATACAGAAGAATTGGAAAAAGGTTGTGTGCGCAAGTGGCTGTTGAATTCGTTTGCGGTAGACAACCTGATAGTTGAAAGCCGTAAGCTAAAATCACGTATTTTGCTTGAAGAAGTTCCTTCTGGAAAGCGGTATCTGATTCCGCTGATTGAAGCGATGCGCGACGGTATGATTGTTGAGGTGGACTATCAGAGTTTTCGGCAACAGGTACCTGCTAACTTTGAAATAGAACCTTATTGTCTGAAATTGTTCCGGCAGCGCTGGTATGTGGTGGCACGCAGTCCGCATTATAATCGCGTGATGATTTATTCGCTTGACCGTATTCTTGATTTGGAGGTGTCGGAGAAAACGTTTTACTATCCGGAAGAATTCAATCCTCAGTCTTATTTTGATGCCTGCTTTGGCATTGTAGCAGATGATGATATAGGGATAGAGACTGTGCAGTTGAAGGTCTACGCTCCTCAGGACAAGTATTTTGATGCCTTGCCATTGCATCATTCCCAACGTACGGTAGAAGTTACGGAAGGACATACCGTTTACGAATACCGAATACGGCCAACGTATGATTTTGTGCAGGAGTTGCTTTCGCACGGGGCAGATGTGGAGGTTTTGCAGCCTTCATTGTTGCGTAGCCGGTTGGGTGATATAGCAAAAGAGATGGTTGCTCTTTACAATATTCCGTAATGGTTTGCATTACGCGTACGGAATAGGTTGAGTTTTAATTTCATTATGAATATATTTGCAGGGCAAGACAAGAAATAATAATTTTGTATTTAATAGATTGCATATGAATAAATTACTTCCCCTCTTATGCCTTTCCCTCGCTCTGTCCGCCTGTTCACGTACGGAAAAGAGGTTGGAGGCGCATGTTTTCGTACCGGATGCAGTGTGTGCCCATACGCCGGCGCTGAACCAGGGCCGCACTTCTACCTGCTGGACTTATGCTTCGGCCTCTCTGTTGGAGTCTGACTGGCTGGCGGGGCATCCCGGAGATACCGTGCGCCTGTCGCCTATGTACATGGTCAGGCAGAAATACTTGAATCAGCTTGATGCCTACTATTACTCTTGCGGCAGGGAAGAAATCAGGAATGGCGGACTGGGACATTCTTTCCTCCGTGTGCTGGAGGAAGACGGTGTGCTGCCGTTGGAAGCATATCGGGGGCGACGGCAGGGAAGCAAAAGGCATGACCACGGGGCTTTGCTGAAACAACTGAAGAAGCTGGCGGAGGAGGCCGTGAAGCATTGCGACCTCCCCGGCTACAGGAAACGCGCTGTAGCCCTGCTGGACGAGCAGATGGGGGCGGTGCCCGATTCGTTTCTCTACCGTGGCAGGAGCTATACCGCCCGTTCGTTTGCCGACTCGCTTCGCTTCAAGGCGGAGGATTATGTGCAGTTGACGAGCTTCACGCATCATCCTTTTTATACCCCTTTTATATTGGAAGTACCGGACAACTGGGAGCATCAGTGCTATTTCAACCTTCCGCTGGACGAGTTGGAGCAGGTGGTGCGCCGTGCGCTGTCTGCCGGCAAGACGGTGGCTTGGCATGGAGATGTGAGCGAAGATACTTTCAGTCCGCGTCAGGGAATGGCTCTTTGGACGCAGCATCCGGTGACACAGGAGATGCGGCAACATGAGTTCGAGCGTTTCCTTACCACAGACGACCACATGATGCACCTCATCGGCACGGCGCACGATGAGGCGGGACGCTTCTACTATCTCTTGAAGAATTCGTACGGAAGATATGGCGCCTACGCAGGGCTGCTCTACATGTCCGAAGATTATTTCAGAGCGAAGACTGTCTCGGTTCTGCTGAGGAAGTAATCCCCCTCCAATCTTTCCCGTTCATCGGTTTTTGCGATGAAACTGCTTTTACTCTGTGTCCGCTTTCCCGTTGAAGGTTCGGCAGCCGTCAATTGACAGCTGCCGGCTTCACTGCGGTAAAGGCGCGGCGACACTTTCTCCCTTCATCAGCCTCACTCCCTCACTTCTGCAACATCACTGCACAACGGTTGCAGCGTCACTGCAAAAGGGTTGCAGTGTCACTGCATAACAGTTGCAGCGTCACTGCAAATACGGTTGCAGTGCTACTGCAAAATGGATGCACTGTCTTTGCAGTGCTTGTCTGCTGATTCATACATGGTTATGCCGAGGGGAGGGAATGTGCAGTGAAAGACCGGTACGCAGTCGATAAGAAGATGCGGGAGCACCTGCGGGGCGAGGTAGCGCGAAGGAAAGGAGTTTCACCGCAAAAGCCGATGAATAGGAAGATTGAGGGAGAAGGTGAAGGAGATGGAGGATGAAAATACATTTCTCTTTAGCGAAAAAGCTGTGTATTCTGCTTGAAAACGCGTACTTTTGCAGACTATATAAATGAATTGCAGAATATGAACAAACCCGGGAAGCGAGTATTGGTCGGCATGAGCGGAGGTATAGACAGTACCGCCACTTGTCTGATGCTGAGGGAGCAGGGCTATGAGATAATCGGTCTCACCATGTGGGTGTGGGGAGACGAACCGGTGGAAGCCCGCAGCCTTGCCGACAGTATGGGAATTGAGCACTATGTGGCGGATGAGCGCGATGCTTTCCGCCGGATTATCGTTCGGAACTTTATTGATGAGTATCGCCGGGGGCGTACTCCCAATCCTTGTGTGATGTGCAATCCATTGTTCAAGTTCCGCATCCTGACGGAGTGGGCGGACAGGCTGGGCTGTGCGTTCGTCGCTACCGGGCACTACACCCGTCTGGAGGAGCGGAACGGGAAGACTTACATCGTTGCCGGAGATGACGACAAGAAAGACCAGTCCTATTTCCTCTGGCGGCTGGGGCAGGAGGTGTTGAAGCGGTGCATCTTCCCGCTGGGGGCGTTCACCAAGATGCAGGTCCGCGGGTATCTTCGTGATAAAGGATATACGCTCAAGGCGGAAGAAGGGGAAAGTATGGAAGTCTGCTTCATCAAGGGCGACTACCGCGACTTCTTGCGCGAGCACTCTCCGGAGATAGACAGCGAGGTGGGGCCGGGATGGTTTGTCAATTCGGAAGGCGTCAAGCTGGGCGGGCACAAAGGATTCCCTTACTACACCATCGGGCAGAGGAAGGGGCTGGAGATTGCTTTGGGCAAACCTGCCTACGTGCTGAAAATCAATCCGCAGAAGAACACCGTGATGCTGGGCGATGCGGAGCAGTTGAAAGCCGGATACATGCTTGCCGAAGAGGAAAACCTGATTGACGAGGCGGAATTCTTTGGCAGTGAAGAGCTTACCGTGCGCATCCGCTACCGCAGCAAACCCATCCCTTGCACCGTGAAGCGCCTGGAGGACGGGCGTCTGCTGGTGCGCTTCTTGTCGGAGGCTTCTGCCATTGCTCCGGGACAGTCTGCCGTGTTCTACGTCGGCCGGCGTGTGGTTGGCGGCTCATTCATCGCTTCCCAACGGGGCATCGGGATGTATATTGCAGAAAATAATAAAAACACAGATATATGAGAAAACTCTTTTTCCTTCTACTTTTCATCTTGGCTGCTGTAGGCGCATCGGCCCGGCAAGACACTTTGAAGTATCGCATCAGCCTGAAGGACAAGGCTGCCACCACGTATTCGCTGGAACATCCGGAAGCGTTCCTTTCTGAAAAGGCGATTGAGCGCCGCCGCAAGCAGAACCTTCCGATAGACTCGACAGACCTTCCGGTATGCCGTAAGTATGTGGATGAGATTCGCAGGCAAGGCGTGAAGATTGTCGTTACCGGCAAGTGGGAGAATTTTGTTACAGTGTCCTGCAACGACTCTGCATTGGTGGAGCGCATTGCCGCTCTGCCTTTTGTCCGGGAGACGGAAAAGGTATGGATAGCTCCCGGAGGTGACGGGCCGTTCATGGCAACGGAGCGCGACTCTCTGATAAACCGCCCGAGCGTGCATCCCGACAGCATTTATGGACTGGCTGTCGACCAGATACGGCTGAGCAATGGCGATAAGCTGCACGAAGAAGGCTTCAAGGGACAAGGAATGACGATTGCCGTTATCGACGCGGGCTTCCACAATGCCGACAAGATAACCGCCATGCAGAATATCCGCATCCTGGGTACGAAGGATTTTGTGAACCCCCAATCGGATATATTTGCCGAAAGCAGCCACGGCATGGCGGTGCTCTCGTGCATCGCCATGAACCGCCCCGGTGTCATGACCGGTACGGCTCCCGAAGCTTCTTTCTGGTTGCTGCGCAGCGAAGACGAATACTCCGAGCATCTGGTAGAGCAGGACTACTGGGCTGCGGCTGTGGAATATGCCGATAGCGTGGGAGTGGATGTACTCAATACTTCATTGGGATATTACGCTTTCGATGATAAATCCAAGAATTATAAGCTCCGCAATCTGGATGGGCACCATGCGCTGATGTCACGTCAGGCATCGCGCATAGCCGATAAGGGCATGGTATTGGTATGCAGTGCCGGAAATTCGGGCGCCGGTTCTTGGAAGAAGATTACGCCTCCGGGCGATGCCGGGAATGTGTTGACGGTGGGCGCTGTCGACAAGGAGGCTGTCCTGGCTCCTTTCTCGTCTGTAGGGAATACGGCAGACCATCGGATAAAGCCGGATATTGTAGCCGTCGGGCTGGGTGCCGACGTGATACGCACGGACGGCAACCAGGGAAGGGCGAACGGTACCTCTTTTGCCTCACCCATTATGTGCGGCATGGTGGCCTGCTTGTGGCAGGCTTGCCCCGAACTTACGGCAAAAGAAGTGATGGAATTGGTGCGCCGTTCCGGTGACCGTGCCGATTTTCCCGATAACATCTACGGTTATGGCGTGCCCGATATGTGGAAAGCATATCAGGATTATCTGCTCAAAAGATAGCCATATGGAATCGTTGTCTTTGTATGAGCTCAACGCCCTTGTGCGCCGCAGTCTGGAACAATGCCTTCCTGACGAGTGTTGGGTGCAGGCGGAGTTGAGCGATGTGCGTACCAACAGTACGGGGCATTGCTATCTGGAATTTGTGCAGAAAGACCCTCGCAGCAACAGCCTGATAGCTAAGGCGAGAGGAACAATCTGGGCAAATGTGTTCCGCCTGCTGAAGCCCTATTTTGAGGAAGCCACGGGGCAGGCGTTTGTTGCGGGCATCAAAGTGCTGGTGCAGGTCACCGTCAGCTTCCACGAACTTTACGGCTATAGCCTTACGGTGCAGGACATAGACCCCACCTATACCTTGGGCGATATGGCACGCCGCCGCAGGGAGATACTGAAACAGCTCGAGGAAGAGGGGGTGCTCACTCTTAATAAAGAACTGGATATGCCCCGCCTGCCGCAACGTATTGCCGTCATATCCTCACCGACGGCGGCGGGCTATGGTGACTTCTGTCATCAGCTGGAAAACAATTCCCGGGGTTTCTACTTTTATACGGAACTGTTTCCTGCCCTGATGCAGGGCGACCGTGTGGAGGAGTCTGTCCTCTCTGCTCTCGACCGGGTAAATGCACGCTTGTCCGAGTTTGATGTGGTTGTCATTATTCGCGGTGGAGGCGCCACGTCCGACTTATCCGGTTTCGATACTTATCTGCTTGCTGCTGCTTGTGCACAGTTTCCGTTGCCTGTCATAACGGGCATCGGTCACGAGCGGGATGACACGGTGCTGGATTCTGTGGCACATACCCGTGTAAAGACCCCTACGGCGGCTGCCGAATTCTTAATAGAGTCCATGGACAGCGCTGCTGATGAACTGGAAATGCTTGCTTCTCGCTTGCATGAGGGTGTCAGGAATCTGTTGCAGCAGGAACAGCGCAGACTCTCTGGTTACAAGAACCGGATTCCTTCTGCCGCATACCATCGTATATCCGATGCAAAAATGGCTTTGCTGACTGTGCGGAAAGATGTGGTGCAGGCTGTGACTTCCTCTTTGTTCCGCCATCGCCATCGCCTGGAATTGTTGCAACAACGATTGGCAGATGCTTCACCGGAAAAGTTGTTGGCCCGCGGTTACAGCATTACGTTGAAAGATGGGAAAGTAGTGAAGAATGCAGATGAACTGCAGGAGAATGATATGATAACAACCCGTCTGCAGAATGGTGAAGTGGTTTCAATAGTACATATTTAACTCTCCTCTCATTCATGCAGTGTTTTGCAAATCTCTGCATTTTATGAATATTGTTTAAATCATTTAAAATGAACAAAGATGAAAACACAAAATTTGTTTTTTATGCTGATACTGATAAGTATGGCATTTAGTTTTATTTCATGTACGGATGAGGATGATAAGGTCGAAATTCCTCAACTGGTAGGTAAGTGGATTGTGAAAGAACCAGTCCTGCAGGACGATTTTGTGACCTGCTATACGTTTAATGCAGACAAGACCTATGAAGTTTATACCGGAAGCCCGTTATCTAACGGAGTCCCTTTTCGTGGAACTTATATCATAAGTCTTGATGAAAAATTGATTACGTTGTATGATAAAGAGGGACATTATACTGAACAATATCATATTTTGAAACTGACGTCCAAGGAGATGAAGTGGGAGAACGCATCGCCCAAAAACGGGAATTCTGACAAACGGCTTGAGAAGTACAACGATTAATTAATTTCAATTATGCCGGTAACCAAGAAAAAAGAAACCTACTCCGAAGCCATGGCGCGCCTGGAGAAAATAGTCAGCCAGATAGACAACAACGAGCTGGAGATAGATGTGCTTGCCGAAAAGATAAAGGAGGCGAACGGAATTATAGCATTTTGCAGCGATAAATTGACCAAAGCCGATAAGGAAATTGAAAAATTACTGTCGGAGAAGTGGAAATCTGAAGAATAAAAGCTATTTTTGTTGCAAAATGTACGTAATAGAAGTAACTAATACTTTGAGATATGAAAGAACTTGATTGGGCTAATCTGCCGTTCGGATATATGAAGACAGATTACAATGTGAGAATTTACTATCGTAACGAACAATGGGGCGAACTGGAAGTTTGCAGTGAGGAAACCATTCCTATGCACATGGCTGCCACTTGTTTGCACTACGGTCAGGAAGCGTTTGAGGGTTTGAAGGCTTTTCGTGGCAAAGACGGTAAAGTGCGTATCTTCCGTTTGGAGGAGAATGCAGCCCGCCTGCAATCCACTTGCCGTGGCATCTTGATGCCGGAACTTTCTACGGAGCGTTTCAAAGAAGCTATTCTGAAGGTGGTGAAGCTGAACGAGCGTTTCATTCCGCCTTATGAATCGGGTGCTTCTCTGTATATCCGTCCGTTGCTGGTGGGTACCGGTGCACAAGTAGGCGTACATCCTGCCAGCGAATATCTGTTTGTGGTGTTCGTGACCCCGGTAGGTCCTTACTTTAAGGGTGGATTCTCAACCAATCCGTATGTCATTATCCGCGAATTCGACCGCGCGGCACCGCTCGGTACGGGTGTCTATAAGGTAGGAGGCAACTATGCAGCCAGCTTGCGTGCCAACAAGAAGGCGCACGATTTGGGCTATGCCTGCGAGTTCTATCTGGATGCCAAAGAAAAGAAATACATGGACGAATGTGGCGCCGCCAACTTCTTCGGCATCAAGGACAATACATATATCACTCCGAAGTCCACTTCCATCCTGCCCTCCATCACCAACAAGAGCCTGATGCAGCTGGCAGAGGACATGGGCATGAAGGTAGAACGCCGTCCGGTTCCCGAAGAAGAGTTGCTGACTTTCGAGGAAGCGGGTGCCTGCGGTACGGCTGCCGTTATCAGCCCCATCGAACGTATAGACGACGTAGAGAACGGCAAGTCATACGTTATTTCCAAGGATGGAAAACCCGGACCGGTATGTACGAAGCTCTACAACAAGCTGCGTGCCATCCAGTATGGTGACGAGCCGGATACTCACGGGTGGGTGACGATTGTTGAATAATACGGTGATGGCAATGTCTATCGTATAAGACTTGCCGGGACTTTGTTTTTTATACTTTTAGGCACGGATTGCGCGGAAAGCACGGATAGATTGAAGAGAGACCGTGAAAATCCGTGTAATCCGTGCCTAAAATAATATGTTTTATGTTTCAATGCTTCTTAAATGGGAAAGAACAAGTTAGAGAAGTTTGCCGATATGGCGAGTTATCCGCATGTTTTCGAGTATCCGTATTCCGCGGTGGATAATGTGCCGTTTGACATGAAAGGGAACTGGCACGGGCGGTTTTTCAAGAACGACCATCCCATTGTCCTGGAACTGGGCTGTGGTAGGGGAGAATATACTGTCGGATTGGGACGCATGTTTCCCGAAAAGAACTTCATCGGAGTGGATATAAAGGGTGCCCGCATGTGGACGGGAGCCACCGAGTCGCTGGAGTCGGGCATGAAGAACGTTGCTTTCTTGCGTACGAATATCGAAATCATCGACCGCTTTTTTGCTATGGATGAGGTGAGCGAAATCTGGCTCACTTTCTCGGACCCGCAGATGAAGAAGGCGACCAAAAGGCTTACTTCCACTTATTTCATGGAGCGCTACCGCAAGTTCCTGAAGAATGACGGCATAGTCCATCTGAAGACGGACAGCAACTTCATGTTTACCTATACCCGGTACATGATTGAAAGAAACCGGCTGCCGGTGGATGTGATGACGGAAGACTTGTACCACTCCGGCATGGCTGATGAGATACTCAGCATCAAGACCTATTATGAACAACAATGGCTGGATCGTGGTTTGAATATCAAGTACATCAAGTTCCATCTTCCGCAAGAGGGCGAGTTGCAGGAACCGGATGTGGAGATAGAGCTGGATGAGTACCGCAGTTATAACCGTAGCAAGCGTAGCGGATTGCAAACCAGCAAATGATGTGAATCAGTGGTTAAAACTACTACTGATTCGCATAAAAATAGTAAATAGTAAATCGTCAAATAGTAAATACAATGACATTATATCCAAAATTAATCCTTGATGCATTGGCAACAGTGCGTTATCCCGGTACCGGAAAGAATCTTGTTGAGGCTGAGATGGTGGCCGATAACATGCGGATTGACGGGATGAAGGTCAGCTTCTCGTTGACATTCGAGAAACCGACTGATCCGTTCATGAAGTCAATGGTGAAGGCTGCCGAGACAGCTATACATACGTATGTCTCTCCCGAGGTGGAGGTTGTGATTACGACTGAAAGCCGTCAGGCGGCACGTCCGGAAGTGGGTAAACTATTACCCCAGGTGAAGAATGTTATCGGAGTGTCTTCCGGAAAAGGTGGGGTAGGCAAGTCCACGGTTGCTGCCAACCTTGCCGTGTCTTTGGCAAAGTTGGGTTATAAAGTAGGTCTGCTGGATGCTGATATCTTCGGGCCTTCTGTTCCAAAGATGTTCCAAGTGGAAGATGCCCGTCCGGTGGCAGAGAACATTGGTGGACGTGACTTGATTGTTCCGATAGAGAAGTATGGCATCAAGTTGCTTTCCATCGGTTTCTTTGTAGACCCCGACCAGGCCACTTTGTGGCGGGGAGGTATGGCAAGCAATGCCTTGAAGCAGCTGATTGGTGATGCCGATTGGGGAGAACTGGATTATTTCCTTATCGACCTTCCTCCCGGAACGAGCGACATTCACTTGACAGTGGTGCAGACTTTGGCACTGACAGGAGCTATCGTTGTCAGCACGCCGCAGGCTGTGGCGCTGGCAGATGCCCGCAAAGGCATCAATATGTTTACCAATGATAAGGTGAATGTGCCCATTCTCGGTTTGGTGGAGAACATGGCTTGGTTCACGCCTGCCGAATTGCCGGAAAACAAGTATTATATCTTTGGAAAAGAAGGCGCAAAGAGACTGGCTGAGAAAATGAACGTACCCTTGCTGGGACAAATTCCTATCGTGCAGAGTATCTGCGAGAGCGGTGATAAGGGGACTCCAGTTGCTTTGGATGAGAATACGGTGACCGGGCGCGCTTTCCTGCAACTGGCTGCTGCCGTAGTCCGTCAGGTAGACCGCAGAAATATGGAAATGGCGCCGACACGGATTGTGGAAGTGCATAAATAAACATGGATATTTTCCTTATGAAAAAGGAGCAGTTACCCGGCGACGGGTAACTGCTCCTTTTTCATTTAGACTTGTTTAGAGAGAAAATTAGTTTATTTAGTTGGAGTAACAGTGGCATTCTGGACAGCAGGGCTTTTCTCCGGTTCTTGCAGACGGAACATGATGGGGACTGTATATTTTACGTTTACAGCTTGTCCTCTTTGCATGCCGGGCTTCCACTTGGGCATGATAGTAGTCAGACGGATTGCTTCAGCGTCTAGCAGTGGGTCGGCACCACGGATTACTCTGGGGCAGATGATGTTCCCTTCTTTATCCACTATAAACTGTATGACCACTCTTCCCTGAATCTTAGCTTTTTGTGCGGCTACCGGATATTTGATATTTTTGCCGATGAATTCCATCATTGCGGACATGCCGCCGGGATATTCCGGCATTTTTTCTACGACTTCGAAAACGGTTACTTCCTCCGGGTAGGTTGCCTCTTCGGGAGCATAACCCACTACCACCATTTCATCTATTTTGCTTTCAATGGGAGCATACTTAACCTGTGTATTGTTTTCCGTCAGACGGAACATCACGGGAACTGTATATTTTACCCGCACGGCTTCTCCTTTTTGTGTGCCGGGTTTCCATTTGGGCATGGCACTGATTACGCGCACGGCTTCTTTGTCCAGTTCGGGGTCAATACCACGAAGCACTCTCGCATTGGCGATGCTGCCGTCTTTTTCCACCACGAATTGTACGGTTACCCGTCCTTGTGTGCCTTTCTTCATGGCTGCTTCCGGATACTTGATGTTCTTGCTCAAATATTCCATTAGTACCGGCATGCCTCCACCGGGGAATTCGGGCATATGTTCCACTACTTCGAAAATAGGATTGTCGAGAGTATCCTTGTCCACTACCTTTCCTTTGTAAGTCACGGTTTTCGTGTCTTGTTCCGGTTGGGGAGCTGCTTGAGGGTCTTGAACTTCCGGTGCCGGTTGTTCGGTTTTGGGATCTACGGCCTCTATGACTTCCGCTGCAATCTTCTTTGTGGTACGCGCCACTGCTTCGATATTGCTGATAATCATAAGTAAGGCTGCCAAGGGAAGGAACATCAGATATTTGGTCCTTCCTATTCCTTTTGTTCTCTTTTTGTTCATCATTTTGATGCGTTTTTTTAAAGGTAAAACATTGAAACTGTTATAGATAGTTGCTGCAGCCTTTTGATGTGACAATCCTAGCAGATGGTACTGGTAGGTTTTGGAGTCATAGCCGTTCTCCAATACGCGGGCATCGGCCATATATTCCAGATTGGTGCGGATTTCCCGTTTCATGAGCCAGGCAAAGGGATTGCACCAGCAAAAAATGCACACCAGTTCACTGATGATGACATCAATGGAGTGCCATTGCCGGGCGTGTGTCTGCTCATGGGTCAATATTTCGTTGAATTCCTCTTCCGTATGCGAGGACGGATGGATAAAAATCCAGTGGAAAAAGGAGAAAGGCCCGTCTGCTTTGGGAAGCAGATGTATATTTGTGTTGCCTATTTGTACCTTGCGGCATCGGCATGCCAGGTGGATGATGCCCGCCAGTTGCATGATGAGGCGTATCATCAGCAATGCCACTATTCCCCAATAGGCGATATTGGCATATTCTGAAAGGATGCTTTTCCAGTCGGTAGGAGCCGCTTCGGTGCCTATTGTGAGTTCCGGTAGCACAACGCTGGCATAGAGGTCTGCCATGGCCACCATCGGTTCCTGCTCCGTAATCCACGTTTGTATGTTCAGCAGAGGTACGGCGGCAGAAACGGCAAAGAAGCAGAGCAGTGCGGTTCTGCGCCAGCCGAAAAACGTGTCTTTGTAGAAGAATAGCCGATAGAATGCATAAAACAGTACTATCGCTACATTCACTTTCAGAAAATAGGCTAACATGTTTACTCCTTTCCTTTCTCTATCATGTCTATAATGTCTTTCAGGTCATTGGCCGAAATCTTCTGGTCTTTGGCGAAGAACGAAACCATTTCCTTATAAGAATTTTCAAAGTAGTTGCGCACAAAACCGCTCATAAAGGTACGTTTGTATTCGCTTTCGCGTATAAGCGGGGTATACTGGTAAGTGTTGCCTACACGTGCGGCACGGATATACTGCTTGCGCTCCAGGTTTTTCACAATAGATGCTACAGTTGTGTAGGGAGGCGCCGGTTTGGGATATTTGGCAACAATGTCTTTTACGAAGCAACTGCCCAGTTCCCAAATGTACAACATTGCTTCTTCTTCTTGTATCGTTAACTTTTCCATGGATAAAGTATTTAAATGAATTCAATGCAAATCTACGAATATTTCGTAAACTAACATCAAACAGTGAGTTAATTAATCTAAATGCTCCTGCTGTGTGTATATTCTTTTGCCGGATTGAAAAGAACATGGCTGTTGATAATCTTCTTTTGGCTAAGATTGTCTATCTTTGCAGAAGAAGCGAAGACTGGCGGCACCTCAGCATAAAAAATGAACGGGTTCATTTTATCCTGCATTCGGTTTGCGCTGTCTTTGTTGCAATGAATTCTTTTACCTTAAATAAAGCAGAAATATGGGAACAGTTAAATCGTTGTTGCTGGGAATGTGCTTCGTATTGGGTGCATGCACAAGCCAGACTTCTACTGTGCAAACCACAGAGAAGGGAACTCAATGGGAATGGCAGAATGGTACCATTGTTGTCAAAACTCCCGAGCGTCCGGCAGGACAGAAGAGTGTATTGGGACTGACTACTCCGAAGTTGGAGGCAGTCCGTGTGGGTTTTGTTGGTTTGGGTATGCGTGGCCCCGGAGCAGTGGAGCGTTTCACTTATATTCCGGGTACGCAGGTAGTGGCTCTTTGTGATTATGAAGAGGCCCGTGCAGATAAATGTCAGGAGCTCTTGAAGAAGGCATCCATGCCCAAGGCCGCCGTCTATTCCGGTGACAAAGGATACGAGGAACTCTGCAAACGTGATGATATAGATTTGGTTTATATTGCTGCAGACTGGCTGCATCACTTCCCCGTTGCCAAGTGTGCGTTGGAGAATGGAAAGAATGTAGCGATAGAAGTGCCTTCGGCTATGAATCTGCAGGAATGCTGGGATTTGATTAACTTGAGTGAATCTACCCGTAAGCATTGCTTCATTCTGGAGAACTGCTGCTATGACTGGTTCGAGATGAATACGCTGAACATGGCGCAGCATGGCGTGTTCGGTGAAGTTATCCGTGCGCAGGGTGCTTATATACATAATTTGAGCCCGTTTTGGGACCATTATTGGAAGAATGGAGAAAATGACAAGCTGGGCTGGCGTTTGGACTACAACATGAAGCATCGTGGTGACGTGTATGCCACCCATGGCCTTGGCCCGGTGGCGCAAGCACTGGATATTCACCGTGGTGACCGTATGGAAACGTTGGTAGCCATGGATACCAAGTCTGTAGTGGGCAAGGAGCTGGTAGAAAAAAGAACCGGCGAGGAGTGCAAGGAATTCCGTAACGGTGACCATACCACGACCATGATTCGTACAGCCAATGGAAAGGTGATTGAGATTCAGCACAATGTAATGACACCACAGCCTTATAACCGTTTGTATCAGCTTACGGGTACCAAGGGATTCGCCAACAAATATCCGGTAGAAGGGTATGCGCTTGACGCTGACCAGCTGAGTGCATCGGGCGTTCAGCCCAAAGTGGATGATTTGAATTCACACGGTTTCCTGCCGGAGACGGAGATGGAGGCACTCGTGGAGAAATACCAGCATCCCATTTTAAAGAAGTACGGTGAGATGGCGAAGGAAGTAGGAGGTCATGGTGGCATGGACTTCGTGATGGACAGCCGTCTGGTATATTGCCTGCAAAACGGTCTTCCTTTGGATATGGATGTATACGACCTTGCTGAGTGGTGCTGCCTTGCAGAATTGGGAGAACTTTCTATGGACAACGGTTGTGCGGCTGTGGCATTCCCCGATTTCACCCGTGGTGAATGGAATGTGGTGAAGGGCTACAAGCATGCATATGCAACTCCGGAAGAGGAAGCGGCTGCTATGGAGAAGGCAAAGGCATTTACTGCTAAACTGAAAGAGCAGGGAGCCAAGGAATGGGCTGAAAAGTAATAGCGGTATACTGATAAAACAAAAAAACAGCAGGTGATAAGCCTGCTGTTTTTTTGTTTTATCAGTTTGTCATTTAGTCACTTTCAGCAACTCTTCCTTCATCTTCTCTACTCCCGGAAAGCCGGTTTGTCTGAACGTGGTGTTTCCTTCGCGGTCTACAATCAGATAAGTCGGTACCCCTTCTATCTTGAATGTATCCGATAGGTATTTCCATTGGGCATCTGTCAGACGGAAATGTTCGCCGTGGATGTCGGGAATCATATTCTCCCAGGTCTTCAAGGAGGAGGTTTCGCCGGTGATGTACAGATATAGGATATCCTTGTCTTTCAGTTCCTCCTTCATGGGGGCCATCGTCTTGTTTGCCATACGGCATGGACCGCACCAAGTGGCCCAGAAATCTACTAACAATACTTTTCCTTTGAATTTGCTGATGATAGAAGTGAACAAATCTTCGTTGCTGACGTTGGCGTCCACTTGGTTGATGGTATAGCCCGTCTTTTTCTTGTTGGCTTCGAGTTGTGCCAGCAGTTCGTCATTGGCGGCAGTCAGCATTTCACGGTATGCGGCGGGCATGGCGGCAACGGTGGCCTTTTGCTCGTCGGTGAGCGGGGTGAAGTTCTTGATACCCCGGTAGAGGGTGACATTACGGGCTATATCGAAGAAGATACCTTTGTCGGTTCCCCA
The DNA here is from genome assembly GCF_003602735.1 of Bacteroides sp. AF39-16AC. Taxonomy (NCBI): domain Bacteria; kingdom Pseudomonadati; phylum Bacteroidota; class Bacteroidia; order Bacteroidales; family Bacteroidaceae; genus Bacteroides; species Bacteroides sp. AF39-16AC. The sequence goes on from NZ_QTLN01000010.1 coordinate 100,594, forward strand.
GGCTTTGGCCAATTCTCCACTCCGTTCGACATTCCTTGAAGCCATTTGTACATACTGGTTGGACAAGACTGCCTGCGGCACATTCAATATACTCATATCTTCGTCGGACACGTAGTTGGCGGGTACTTTCCGGGCAAGTTCCTGATAGTAGTTGTTTGCTTCCTCCCGTTTGATGAGATTGGCGTGTAGGGCAGCCGATGTCAAGATGCTGGCAACGGAAGACAGCATGGCATTTGTAATCAGTTTGTTATTGATAGTCAAAAGTTGTCGGGTAGAAGCACTATAAGGCAACTTGTCTATTGCTTCTTGTGTTTCGTCGGATATTTGAAGTACGTATGCTTTGGCTGCATCAATATCCTTGCCAGCCAGTGCAGCTATGTTTTGATAGAGCTTGTCTTGCATGTCGATGCTGAGGTGGTTTCCGTTCAACTCTTGTGCCACGGTTTCCAGCGGTCCGTTGATATATACCATTTCTCCATAGGGTTTCCCTTCGCTGTGGAATTTAGACTTGCGCCGGGAAGCTTCGCGTAGATTGACGTATATTTCTGTTGTCTTGCCGGGTTCCATGAAGAACTGGAGCATATGCTCTCTACCCAAATATATGGTACATGGGGTAGTGCCGGGCAATGTTACTTCTTTGGTGAAACTGCCGTCAGGCTGGATGTCGAGTGGTATGTCCGTGATGTCTCCTTTGATATTCTCCCACACGGCAATACTGATTGGCATTCCCATATTGGGGCGTGAATCCAGGAGTTTTCCTTTCAGCATGGCTTTTCCGTATTGGATGACCGGTTCGGGAAGTTTGGCATTAGGGTCGGCTTTGTGTACTACGGTGTTCTGGGGAAGTGCTAGTTCCGGCAGTTTCTTGCTTTTCAGTTGTATTCCCCAGATGCTGAATCCGTTTTCCACCTTTTCGCCTTCGGTGAAGTCGAAGGAGGTAGCATTGTCGGATAGGGGAGGAAAGACCAGCTGGAATTCCGCTTCGCCCGATTCGGGCATCCAAAATTCTTTACCTGGTATGATGCCTATACCGGAACGCAGTTGGTAGGTTTCTCCGTTATTGTCTGTCAGGTAGCTGTCGGGTGCAATCTGTATCCAGTACTTGGGACGATACTTGGCATAGATGTGGAGCACGGTTGCCGTGTCACTGATGACTACTTTACTCACTTCGATGGAAGTCGTGTTTCTTACGATAAACGGTGGTTGGTCAATCACACGGTTTTTGGCTTGCAGGGTACAGCAGATGCACAGCAGGAAGCCTGCTAAGAGGAAATGGATGTGTCTCATATGAATTGTTTTCTGCGAAAATACGAATGTTTCGTAAAGAAACAAGCATGTGGGAGTTAATTGATGTAAAATACTTCCATTTCTTCGTTTTTCAAAGAAACCTTGTATCTTTGCCATCTGATACTTAACACTTAATATCTTGTCATATGAGAACCAGAATTCTTTTGATGGGCTTGTTGTTGGCCGCTGTTGCCAATGCCCAGACTATCTATCATGATGCTTCCGCCTTCCCCCTTCTGGGCAAAGCAACAGAATCTACCCTTACCCGCTATGAGCGTCTGCCGGACTCTCTGCAGAACATCTCCCGCAAGCCATTGTGGGACTTAGGCCGCAACAGTGCCGGACTCGCCGTGCGCTTCCGTTCCAACTCTACAAGCATTTCTGCCAAATGGGAAGTAAGGAACAATATGAGTATGAACCACATGACACCGACCGGCATTAAAGGCCTCGACCTCTACTGCTTGCAAGACGGTAAGTGGATATTTGCCGGTAGCGGACGTCCGCAGGGCAAAATCAATAAGGCGACTATCGTAAGCAATATGTTGCCCGAGGAGCGCGAATACCTTTTGTACCTTTCTTTATATGATGGGGTTACCTCGCTTTCCATCGGCGTGGATTCTTTATCCGCCATTACCCCGCCGGCAGTAGACTTGCCGAAACGTGAGAAGCCGGTGGTATTCTATGGTACCAGCATCTTGCAGGGAGGCTGCGCTTCCCGTCCCGGCATGGCGCATACCAATATTCTGGAACGTTGGCTCAATCGTGAGTGCATCAATCTGGGATTTAGCGGCAATGCCTTGCTCGACCTGGAGATTGCCGATGTCATAGCCGGTGTGGACGCTTCTATGTTTGTCCTCGACTTTGTGCCCAATGCTACCGTGGAGCAAATGAGAGAGCGTGCCGATAAATTCTATACCACTATCCGCAGCAAGCATCCCGATACGCCTGTCCTTTTCGTGGAAGACCCTCTCTTTACTCACTCTCCTTTTGACACCAGGATTGCCAAGGAGGTAAAGGACAAGAATGAGACATTGAATGCCTTTTTCCGTTCTTTGAAGCAACGTGGAGAGAAAAACATCTATTTCCTTGCTTCCCGTGACATCATCGGCCACGACGGGGAGGCTACAGTAGACGGCATTCATTTTACCGATTTGGGCTTTATGAGGTATGCTGAGATACTTTACCCGATATTGGAGAAACACATGCGACCGTAATTAGGTATTACAGCCCCGTTTGTCTGTTTGCTGCCTTGCCGATGCTGTAGGGCAACTATTTGTTTCCTTTAACAAAACAGTCTGTTTCCTATAAGGGAACAGACTGTTTCAATATGGCGAACAAACTGTTTTTATATATTGGAACAAATTGTTCTGATACGCTGAAACAAAGTGTTCAAACGCATGTGAACACTTTGTTTCGTAGGCTTGGAACAATGTGTTACGCTTCTATACTCTTATGCTTCTTATACTCTTCAATCACATGTTTCCTGCTCTGCAATATCTGCCAGCGATATACCAGGCACGTGGTGATGAAGTAGAAGCCCGTTTGTATCCATAGTGCCTGGTACTCGAAAGAGACTTCATTGAGTGTGGCTCCCATGCTGTTGATGCGTACGTAGCCGTTGATGCCGAAGGTAGAAGGGAAGATGTACGAGAAGTACTTCCAGAAAGCGGGCATAGCAGCTCCCGGCCATGAAATGCCGGAGAGGAACAGCAGCGGCACGGAGGTGAACACGAACAGCAGCATGCACGTTTCGCGGTTGCGGATGGCAATGGATGCTGTCATGGCAAAGAAAATACAAGCGGCCAGGTAGGGCAGGGTGAACAGAGTCAGGACACCGGGTATCGCTATTTGGTTGAGGCTGAAAAGCCATGGAACCACACACAGTATATATACCGATACCAGTGAATATACCATGAAGTAGCTCAGCCCTTTTCCCATCACAATGCGTAGTGTGCCGTTGTAGTGGCGGTTGATAGGCACCAGGTCGCGGAAGCGGTTCTGTTCGCGTGCCGTCCCGGCAGACAAGCCGATGCCGAGTAGCAGCGTTTGCTGGATAATCAATACCAATACTGCCGGAATCAGGAAAGCGGCAAATCCGTTGGTTGGATTATAGAGGGCGACATCCTCATACTCTATCGGGTAGGCGGTAATCTCGTCCTGGCGGTCGGTGGTATTGGCGCTTCGCTCCACTTTGATGTCTGCGTTCATGGCAAGCGACACGTTGGTGTTGGCAGTCAGCAAGGCTTTGTAATACAGCAGTCCGCTCATGTCGCAGAAGATGCTGACCTGCGTTTGCTTACCGCGTACAATGTCGTCGCTGAAGGTGGAGGGGATGTAGATAATACCGTATGCCCTGCGGTCCTTCAACATCAGTTTGGCTTCTTCCATATCAGCGCAGTAGCTCACGAGGCTCACTTCGGGACTGGAGTCCACTTTCCGCAGGTATTCGCGGCTCAACGAGGAGCGTGAGTCATCCACCACGACAGTGGGCACTTCGTGGATAGTTTCGTTGGTATAGATGAAAGCGTATATCAACGGATAGACCAACGGAACGAGCACGAAGAAGATGAGCACGCCCTGGTCGCGGAAGGTGGTGCCGAATTCCCGTTTCCATATATAGAACAAGTCATGAATGCCTTGTATCACTTTCTGTCTGAACGTCAGGTCTTTCATTAGGGCATGTATTTATAGTAAACCAACGCTCCTTTCAGCCTATGGGCTATGAGGAACGGGAGCATCATGAAAATAAGCAGCGCTACGTAGTTGACCCACGAGTAAATCATGGGGTATCCATTCAGTGCCTGGTCCACATAAATCAGGAAATAGTGGCGCAGGGGGAACAGATTTGCCAATGCCTGCAATACGGGGTGCATGCCCATGGCAGGGAATGACAATCCGCACATGGAGAAAGAGAGTACGCCCCATAGGGAAGCGAAACTGAGTCCCAGACGCAGGGTAGGCAGGGTTCCTATCATCAATATTCCCATGCCTTGCGATGCCAGCACCAGGCAAAGGGTGGCAAGCAGCATCGGCAGGATGCCGCTGTTGCAGGGAAAATGGAGGAAACCGTAGAGGTATACATTATATAATATTCCCATCAGGAAGAAGATGGCGGTATGCGGCAGCAGTTTGCCGGCAAGGGAAATCCAGATGGAGTTGTTGCCCATGCGCAGCCATTCGCGGGCGGTGCGGTCTTTTATCTCGACTCCGATGGAATAGACGGTTACCATGAAGATAAGCAGCATCAATACGCCCGGTGCAAAGGTGTTGCACAGATATACGGAGTAGTTCAGCCACGGGTTATTGAGTGGATGCGTATCTATGACGATGGGTTGGAGGAAGGCCATCGCTTGTTCCTCGGTAGCTCCTTTGGCATATAGGGTGCTACGTGCTGCGGCACCGGATGCCAATTCGCTCATCATCTTCATGTCCTTGAAGAGGAGTGAACCTGCGATGAGCAGGGTATTGTTTGTATAGAAAGAGAGTTTGGGCTGCCGTCCGGCCTGCGCTTTGGCAGAGGTACCTTCGGGAATGTAGAAGAAACCGTAAATCTCTCCGCGCTGCATGGCGGTACGGGCTTCGTTGATGGTAGGGTAGCGGGCGACGACGGCTGTCTGCTCAAAAGCGTCCAAGTTACGTATCAGCTGGCGTGAAGTGGCACTCATGTCTTGGTCCACCACACCTACGGGCATGTCCGTAGGAAGCCCGGAGTCCATCAGCGTGGTGAAGAATATGTAGCAGAACAACGGTGCTATCACCATACAGAACAGATAGAGCGGGCGGGAAACAAGACGGCGGCATTCGCGTCTTGCTACATTCCACAAAGCCGTATGTTTCTTATTTCTTTCCATCATCCTCTCCAATAACTCATAACTCCTTTACTTCTTCAATACAACACTCATTCCCGGACGCAGTCCTTCCACCTTCTCTTGCGGAGCGGCTTTTACTTCGAATGTTTTCAGGTCGAACTGGCCGGTAGTCTTGGTCGCTTTCCAGGCGGCATATGTGCCGAGGTCTTTCATATAGTACACTTTCAGGCGGATATTCTTATCGAGTGCAGGGATGAACGCCTCGAATTCGGTATTCATACCCAACCCTTGCAGCAAGTCCTCGCGTACATTGAAGGTTATCCACATATCGTCCAGAATGGCGATGTTCATAATGGGAGCACCCGTGCCCACGAGCTCGCCTACTTTGGGGAATATCTCGGATACCTCACCGGCAGTCTGTGCAATCAGGTAAGTTTCCTTGATGTACGATTCAACTTCGGCCACAGCTCCTTTGGCACGTTCCACCAAGGCAGCGGCAGCGGCTTTGTCCTCGCGTTCCGCACCGTTCTTGGCCATATCATACTGGGCTTTGGCGGCTTTCTCCGTAGCCCGGGCTGCATTGCGTTGGGCGGTAACTTCGTCAAGCTTTTGTGTAGACATCACGCCTTGGTCGTGCAGGTTCTTCACACGCGTGTAGGATTTTTCGGCAATCTCCAGTCCGGCCAGTGCCTTTTGCCACATTTCATAGGCAGCTTGTATCTGTTCCCGACGGGCGCCTTTCAGAGCTTTTTCGTTCTGGGCTTGGGCTGCCGATTCGGCGGCGCGTGCTTGTTCCAGTTTGGCCTGCACGTCCGGAGCCTCCAAAATGGCAAGGGTGTCTCCGGCTTGTACGCTTTGTCCCTCTTTTACACGAAATTCCAGAATACGTCCCGGCACTTTGCTCGATACTCGATACTCCGTTACTTCTGCTTGTCCTTGCACAATTTCCGGCCCTTTACGCAACATGAAGAAACCTACAAGGGCAACGATGGCAATCACTCCCGTCAGCGTGAGGAATGCCAACAACATGTTACTGTTTTGTGATTTTGTATCCAACATATTATTTACTATTTGACTGTTTACTATTTACGATTGAAGAAACTATCAATTATCAATTGTCAATTCCCCCGTTGCCTTTCTCAGATAGATTTCCGTCAGTTTTACGTCAATCTGTGCGTCTATCTTTTCCGATTGGGCAGAAAGCCATGCGGTGTGCGCTTCGAGCACATTGCTGGCAGGTATAACGCCTTCCTCAAAGCCAAGTGTGGCGTATCTCAGGTTCTCGTTGGCTTTTTCCAGGTTCTTTTCGGCCATGGTCAGTTTCTTGGCAGCTTCGTTCACTTGGAAAGCCGACTGGTTGACCTGCAGCTCTATCTTTTCTTTGGCGTCATCCAACTGGTATTGGGCGATGCGTGCTTCCGATTTGGCAGCTTTTACTTTATAGATGCCTTCGCCCCAGTGCCAGATGGGTACCGACACCATGACACCCACATTCCACATCCCCTTGAACTTTTTCTCGAAACTGTTGAAGACGGAAGGGTTGGTTGCCATATAGCTGCCCATTAGTGCTATGGAAGGAAGATATTCCGAACGGGTGACATTTACTTTCTGCTTATAAATCTGCGTGGCAAGTTCCAGGCTACGCACTTCGGGACGGGTAGCATAAACATTGTTGATGTCGATGGCACCGTTTTCCGGAGTAGTAGGAGCCAGGTCTTCCTTCTGTTCGTCTGTGAGCATGACGGGAGTGGAAAGGTCGAGACCACACAATTGGCACAGCAGCATCCGGGCAAGGCTCAGGCCATCGGTTACTTTGGTCAGGGTCATTTCGGCCTCATTCACTTTTACTTTGATGGAGAGTCCGTCTGCTTTGGTGGCAACGCCTTCGGCAATCATTTTGTCAACGTCGCTGTCGAGCTTCTGCAGTAGTTTCAGATAACCTTCTGCCAGCTTCTTTTTATGGGCAAGGGACACTACCTGCCAATATGCCTGGTCTGTACTCAGGATTACTTCCTGCATACCGGTGTTGTGCTGCTGGCGGGCCAGCTCTTCGGCGTATTTGGTAATTTTGTTGTAGGCACGTATCTTGCCGCCCATATATAGGGGTTGGGTCAAGGTCAGTGCGCCCGCATACATGTTGCGGGTGTCTGTACGAAAGGCGTCAACCAAGGATTGGCCTGCACCGTCGAGGGCACCTACCAGGCTTTGTCCTAAAGCCGGCAATTGGCCTGCCAGTTCTGGATGAAGCTGTGCGATGACTTGGGCAGCCTGCTGTAACGGTCCGCTGAGACTTGTACCCAATCCGGACAAGGCTCCTTTCTGAGCGTCGCTGAGGATGGACAACTCTTTTTGACTGCGCATATATCCGCCGCTGGCCGAAATGTTGGGAAGGTAATTAGTAAATGCCGCTTTCCTTTGATAGTGGGCAGCGTTGATTTTTTCCTGGCTTATCAGCAGTTCTTTGTTGTTGGAGATTGCCAATGCACGGCAACTATCCAAGCTTAATGCTTCCTGGGCCTTCATGGGGAAGGATAGGTATGCCAAACAGATGAAACAGAAGAACTTTTTCATTGGGCTATACATTAATTAAGGTGATGAATCTGTTGTTTATACAGCAACAATAATTGCATAAACAACGATGCAAATGTATAGGCTTTCAATGATATTGCAAAATAATTTAGATTTTTTTGTATTAATTCAAGCTGAATGATTGCGAACCGATAAGGGTACCGTCAGCAAAAATGTCTACGCGGTAGGTGCCTGCATAGAGGTATTCTTCTACATCCCAATATACGGTGACGGCTTGCTCTTCTCCGTTGTATTCTATATACTTCTTGATGGAATATACCAGTTCCCGGTTCTCGTATGGGAAGGTGTTCGAGGAACTTTTGGTCAGCACGTCATTGTCCGGTTTGGTGATGCGGATGTAGAGGGTACGTTCGCCGGTCTCTGCAGTGATGTTTTTCACGATGGAGAAGTTTATTTTGAACTTCACGATGTCTTTCACCTTCTTGGCAGTCTTGCCGCGTTTGTTTGTGGGCTGCACAGAGATGTTGGTGGCGTCCAGTTGGGCGGCAAGTGTCACGGTCTTGGTCAGGTTCTTCTTCTCTTCGGACAAGTTGCTGATTTGCCGGGAAGCGGCGTTGTACTTCTTGGTGACATCGGCTATGATTTCCTTCTGTTGAGCAGTCAGGCGGTTTAGCGAGTCAATCTGGTTGATATAGCCTATCATGACTTTGCGGAGAGAGGCCAGTTCCTTCTTCAGACGGCGTATCTCGGTGGCATTGCTGCTCTTCACGGTGCGGAGTTCTTCCAATAAACGTTGGGTCTTCAATTGTTCCTGCTCCAAGAGTACGGAGAGGGAGTCGTTGGAGACTGTCAACTTCAGTTCGTCATATTGTCTGGCGAAGTCTGTGTATTGATTTTCAAGGTCTTCTTTATCCAGATTGAATTCCATCACCAGTTCCTTGTTGGTTTGCTTTTCGGAAATCAGCAGAATGGTAACTCCTATTAATAATAAGATAAGGAGGCTGCCTGCCACGATGAGAAGTGTATTCTTCTTAACTGCCATTTTTGATAATGATTAATGGTTAAGTGATTAATGGTTGGTGGCTGATTATTCGTCCTACATTCATTAATCGTCCGCAAAATTAATCATTAATCATTAATCATCGTCCACTAATCATTGGCTAAATGTGTATTTAACTAAAATTATTACGGAAATATTTCTCTAATTACGAAGTTCGCTGTACTTTTGCGTCATCTTTAAAGAACACTTATAAACAAAAAACTTTAGAAATTATGTCAAAAGTAACCGTAGTAGGTGCAGGTAACGTAGGTGCTACATGCGCTAATGTGTTAGCCTTTAATGAAGTGGCTGACGAAGTGGTAATGCTGGACGTGAAAGAAGGCGTTTCAGAAGGTAAGGCAATGGATATGATGCAGACTGCTCAACTGCTGGGCTTCGACACCACTGTTGTAGGTTGTACCAACGATTATGAGAAGACTGCCAACTCCGACGTTGTAGTAATTACTTCCGGTATTCCCCGTAAACCGGGTATGACTCGTGAAGAATTGATCGGTGTTAATGCAGGTATCGTTAAGTCGGTTGCACAGAACATCTTGAAATATTCTCCGAATGCTATCCTTGTGGTTATCTCCAACCCGATGGATACCATGACTTATCTGTCATTGAAGTCTCTGGGCTTGCCGAAGAACCGTATCATCGGTATGGGTGGTGCTTTGGACAGCTCTCGTTTCAAATATTTCTTGTCTCAGGCTTTGGGCTGCAACGCCAACGAAGTGGAAGGCATGGTTATCGGTGGTCACGGTGATACTACCATGATTCCGTTGGCTCGTCTGGCTACTTACAAAGGACAGCCGGTAAGCACACTGCTGAGCGAAGAAAAACTGAACGAAGTGGTAGCTTCTACTATGGTAGGTGGTGCTACACTGACTAAGTTGCTGGGTACTTCTGCATGGTATGCTCCGGGTGCGGCAGGCGCTTATGTCGTTGAGTCTATCATCCACAACCAGAAGAAGATGATTCCTTGTTCAGTATATCTGGAAGGAGAATACGGTGAATCAGACATCTGTATCGGTGTTCCCGTAATCCTTGGCAAGAACGGTATCGAGAAAATCGTTGAACTGGAACTGACTGCTGACGAAAAAGCTAAATTTGCTGCCAGCGCTGCTGCCGTTCACAAGACAAATGCCGCTTTGAAGGAAGTAGGTGCTCTCTAATTGAGGGTAACTTAAAATGATAAGCAAACCTCACGGTCTTTTTCCGAAAGGAAAAGTCGTGAGGTTTTTTTATTCTCCAAAAACAAGAATCATTATGAAAAAACTACTATTAGGTATTGCTGCCGCTTGCCTGGCTGGTTTTACTTTTGCGCAGGATGCTCCGCTGTGGATGCGTCATAGTGTCATCTCTCCCGATGGGACCACCATTGCTTTTACGTATAAAGGAGACATCTATACGGTGCCGGTTGCCGGTGGACGTGCCATGCAGATAACTACCAATCCCGCATATGATACGGCTCCGGTATGGAGTCCGGACAGTAAGCGGATTGCTTTTGCTTCGGATCGTATGGGAAGCCTGGACGTCTACATTGTGGCCAAAGACGGAGGCGAACCACGACGGCTGACTACCCACTCGGGAAGCGAAACGCCGCTTGCTTTTACAGATGCCGGACATGTCTTGTTCTCTGCGGGCATCATGCCGTCTGCCGAGGCTGTTGTCTTTCCCTCTAACGGGCAGTTCAACCAGGTCTATCGAGTATCAGTGGAGGGAGGGCGCCCGACGATGATTTCGTCCATGCCTATGGAGTGCATCTCCATCAATAAGGAGGGAGCGATGTTGTATCAAGATAAGAAAGGTTACGAGGACTACTGGCGTAAACATCACGTATCGCCCATTGCCCGTGACATCTGGATGTATACTCCGGGAAAAGAACCGCAGTACCGCCAGCTGACCACTTTCGGAGGAGAAGACCGTGAACCGGTTTGGGCTCCTGATGGAAAAACATTCTACTATCTGAGTGAGGAAAACGGCTCTTTCAATATCTACCGACGTACTCCCGGAGATGCGAAGGCCGTGCAGTTGACGCACTATACCAAAAATCCGGTACGCTATCTCAGTGCCGCTACGGACGGAAGGTTGTGCTATGGATTTGATGGTGAGATTTACACCCTGCTTCCCGGTGGAGAAGCGCAAAAGGTGAACATCAGCATTGTTTCCGACAGAAACGACAAGGATATTATCCGCCAGATTAAGAGTAGCGGTGCCACGGAAATGGCAGTGTCTCCGGATGGTAAGGAAGTGGCTTTCGTTTTGCGCGGCGATGTCTACGTCACTTCAGTGGAATATAAGACTACGAAGCAGATAACGAATACTCCTTGTCAGGAACGTACCGTAGACTTTGCCCCCGATGGGCGGACACTGGTTTATGCTTCCGAACGTGGCGGGCTTTGGCAACTTTACACTTCGACGATTGTGCGTAAGGATGAAAAGCTGTTTACCTATGCCACAGAGCTGAAGGAAGAACGCTTGACAAACTCGGATGCCGCTTCTTTCCAACCCCAATACAGCCCTGACGGTAAAGAGATTGCCTTTCTCGAAAACCGCAGCACCATCCGTGTCATCAATTTGAAGACAAAGGATGTGCGTACCGTTATGGATGGCAAGTATCAATACTCTTATTCGGACGGTGACCAGTGGTTTCAGTGGAGTCCGGACAGCAAATGGATTCTTTCGGACTATATCGGTGTAGGTGGATGGAACAACAAAGATGTTGTGCTGCTGAATGCCGATGGCAAGGGTGAAATGGTGAACCTGACCGAGAGCGGATACAACGATGGCAATGCCAAATGGGTATTGGGTGGAAAAGCCATGATTTGGACCAGTGACCGTGCGGGGTATCGCAGCCACGGCAGTTGGGGAGCCGAAGACGATACTTATATCATGTTCTTTGATGCTGAAGCATACGACCGTTTTTTGATGAATAAGGAAGAAACCGCTTTACTCGAGGAAGCGGAGAAGGCAGAGAAGGAAAAAGCCGGGAAGAAAGACGAAAAGGATGCCAAGAAGAAAAAAGGGGATGCCGACAAAGATAAGGAGAAAAAGGTAGAGCCGTTAAAGTTCGACCTCGCAAACCGCTTTGACCGTATTGTACGCCTGACCGTCAACTCCTCGCATATGGCAGATGCCATGCTTTCTGCTAAAGGGGATAAACTCTATTATCTTTCTGTTTTCGAGGATGGGTACGATCTTTGGGAACACAATCTGAAAGAGAATGTTACAAAAGTTCTTTTGAAGAAAGTAGGTGCAGGCGCTTTGCAGCCTGACAAGGAAGGGAAGAATATCTTCCTTTGTGCCCGCGACGGAATGAAGAAGATAGAGATTGAAGGCAGCAAGATTTCTCCAATTGAATTTGAGGCTTTCTTCGATTACCGCCCTTATGGTGAGCGTGAATATATCTTCGACCACATCTGGCAGCAGGTAAATGATAAGTTCTATGTGGCAGACTTGCAAGGTACGGACTGGAATGGATACAAAGAAACTTATAAGCGCTTCTTGCCGTATATCAACAATAACTACGATTTTGCGGAAATGCTGAGTGAGATGCTGGGTGAATTGAACGGTTCTCATACGGGAGCGCGTTATTATGCTTCGGGCGCAGCACTTCCTACGGCTGCTTTGGGAGTGTTCTATGATGAAGCTTATGCGGGCGATGGATTGAAGATTAAAGAAATTATAGCTCAGAGTCCATTGACGAAGAAAAAGACGGATGTCAAGCCGGGCTGTATTATCGAGAAAGTGGATGGTGTTGCCATTAAGGCTGGCGCTGATTATTTCCCGTTACTCGAAGGTAAGGCAGGCCGCAAGGTGATTCTCTCGGTCTATGATCCTGTTACCGGAAAGCGGTTTGAAGAAACCTTGAAGCCCATATCTTACGGTGCCCAGAATGAGCTGTTGTATAAGCGCTGGGTGGAAAACTGCCGCAAGAAGGTGGATGAATATTCCGGCGGACGCATTGCTTATATTCACATCAAAGGTATGGATAGTCCGAGCTTCCGTAAGATTTACTCCGATTTGTTGAGCGAAAGCAGTCGTAAGAAAGAGGCTGTTGTGGTGGATACCCGCCATAACGGAGGCGGGTGGCTGCACGAACAAGTAGCGACGTTACTTAGCGGCAAGGAGTATGAACGCTTTGTGCCGCGTGGCCAGTACATCGGCAGCGATCCTTTTGACAGATGGCTGAAACCTTCGTGTATGCTGGTTTGCGAGGATAATTACAGCAATGCCCACGGTACTCCTTTTGTGTACAAGACGTTGGGTATCGGTAAGCTGATAGGTGCTCCCGTGGCAGGAACCATGACTGCTGTCTGGTGGGAAAGCCAGATCGATCCAAGTATTGTATTCGGTATTCCGCAGGTAGGTTGCATGGATATGCAGGGCAACTATCTGGAGAACCGCACGTTGCAGCCTGATATCCTGGTCTATAATGAACCGGAAGCTGTTTTGAAGGGAGAAGATGCACAGCTGAAAGCGGCGGTGGACCACTTGCTGAAGAGGTTGCCGCAAAAGAAATAGATGGATTGGACTTTATAAACAAGAGGCTGAATTCAAGATTGAATTCAGCCTCTTGTTTATAAAGTCGATGGGGTGTCTTATTTATTTTACAGTTACTTCTGACAGTTTTAACCAACCAGAATTAGTGAAGGTTCCCTTGGCAGAGATATCCAGCCCCTTAACATTGCTTCCATTGCCTTTGGTTGTATCGACTAAAGCTACTGCCCAGGTATAGGTTCCTTTTTTTACCCCGTGAAGTTTGGGAGTGAACTCATAGGAAGTGGGATAGCCTTTTATCCAGACGGATAAATCAGTATTGTTGTCCAGATAAGAGTAGACTACTTGATTGTCTTGGTTCAATAATGCGAAAGCTACTTTATACTTTTGGTTCCATTGTGGTATATTGGTTGGGCAATATCCCCAGCCTAAGTTGTTCCAGCGATGTACTATCTTTATTCTTGAACCACTCTTCATTTCTTTGGGAACTACAATGGAATCGGGATATAAACGATAACCTCCTTCGGAGATGAAACGCTCAACCAAAGGATAGGCATCACGGAACCAACTCATGGTTTCGTCTCCTACACGGAAATCCATCATGTTGACATGAGCTTCCTGACCGTCTTCAAATTCTCCGATACGCACATCTTTGGCTGTTTTGTAACCGCTCGGGTCATTGTGATAAGGGTGCTTGCTCACAATCCATCCACCTTCCAGTAGAACCGGGCGTTTCATAATCCAAGGTTTCACATAGTTTCGCTCCCACTGGCCGTAATACTCTCTCATTCCGAAAGCATCATGACGTAAGGAAAAGCCTTTCTCGCAAGCGCTGTCCAACAAGCGTTTACTATCGGGATCAAAATTCTCCTCACCTGCCCAGTCTTTGCCTGCACCCATCCAACGATGGTAGTTGATAACTAAAGGTACTTTGGTGAAGTGTTTGACGTAGAGGTCTGTAATCCAATTGAACACAGCTTCCCGGTTCTTGGGGTCAATGTACTTCATAGTGTGTGCCTCACCCCATTTGCCAAGACCGTAGCCGTCTATAAATTCCACCAGGTCAGGGTCATTGTATTTTTGGGCAAATGCTTCTATGAACTTTGCATATTTCTCCTGGAAGATAGGGTCATCAGGATAGGGAGAGCGTTTTCCATTGTCTGTATAGTATTTGGCTCCTGCATCGAATACATAGGCCGGAGTGGCTTCATTTTTTCGGTCGCGGCTGTCGACAACTACACGGAAAGAGAGACGCATACCTCTGTCGAGTGCCCCTTGAATTACTTTTTTCAACTTTTCGTTGGTATCCCAGCCGTAGACTCCTTCGGCGGGATTGAAGGTACTCCAATGCGTACGGATATAGAGTGCGCGTGCATAATCGGAGATTTTCACGGTTGTTCCTTTTTCCGGTACATAGATATGGTCGTATTTCTTCCAGAAGTCATCGCTGACATTCTCATTTGCATAAACAACCCAACCACTTAAAGGGTTTCCCTGCATGGTTTTTCTGTCTGGCCAGATTTTTATATAATCAGCTTCCGTATCTACAGCCATCTTGTATATCTGGCATCCTGCTGCAAGAAACGCACCGACACCGTAAACTTCTGTCATGTCACGCGTCACTTTACGGGGGTCGGCACCGATAGGCTGTACCCAGCCAAGTTTACCGCTTGCATCTACAGCATCGGTCAGTGCCTTCCAGCCTTTTATAATGACTGGCATGAAATCGTCTTCACTCAAGAGTCCCGCATTTACGCCATAGGCCAACGCATATACAAAGAAACCGGTGGAACTGGTTTCGGGAGAAGGATAAGAAGCCGGATCCAGAAGGCTGGCATGCCAATAACCGTCTTCGTTCTGCAATCCGGCGATACGGGTACATAACCGGATAAACAGTTCTTCGTAATAAGCGCGTTCCATCAAGCCTTTGGGCAACTCCTGCAATACTTCTGCCAGACCGGCCAGTACCCAGGCATTTCCACGTCCCCAGAACACCTTTTTGCCATTGGCTTCTTTTTTACCGAAATAATGCCAATCGCGGTAGAAAAGGTTCTCTTCCTTATCGAATAGGTATTCGTAGGTAGCCCGGTATTCATTGTCCATGAATTGGAGGTATTTCCGGTTGTTGGTTTCACGGTATAGCTTGGCATAAACCGGGGGGGCCATAAACAAGGCATCACACCAGGTCCAGCGTTCTAGGGTTTTGTTGTCACCATACTCCAGTTTGAATGTACCGTTGGATGGATGGTTGACAATCCATTCCGTACGTGCCAGGGTAGGAGCCAGTATTTCCTCTTTTTTATATTTACGGTATAAGTCAATGAATGATTGGGAAACGGTTATATCGTCTGCATGGTACAACCGCTGATGGGGTTGCCAGCAGTTTCGTCTTCCTATTTTATAGAGCCATTGATAGTAGGTGCTGTCATTGTACTCCTCTTCTGCCAGTTTAGCCCAATCTACCATACCTACATAAAGTGCTCCATTGGTCCAATCCAGGTCGTGGTGTTCGTGGGCAGTGTTAGGATTGGAAATTTGCCAGTCTGCCACTTGCTTCATTTTCTCTTTTACTTCCTTTTTGCTGAATGGCACTTGTGCCATGATTGCCATACTGATAAACAGAAAGGCTGCTGCTGTTAATTGTCTGTGTATCTTCATGATTGTTTATTGATAAAATTAAGGGAATTGCCTTTGTTCTCAATGGACGCGGACAATTCCCTTTATGAGAATCTTGAAAACTATCTTTTTACCTTTATTCGTGTTTTATTTTGTCTTTGTGCTGTTAATATCCTTCGTTTTGCGGGAATTCTGCACCCGTATTTGAATCGATTATGCTCTGAGGAATCGGCCATAATGTGTGGTAATCACGCATAACGGGCCCCGATTCTGTATTGTATTTGCGGGTACGCTCCAATAATTTGCCGGTACGGCATAAGGTAAAGCGGCGTGATTCTTCACCTACCAACTCGCGGATACGTTCGTCCAGCAAGAAGTCCATGGTCATTTCACTGTCCGTAATTTCAGGAGCATGTGCGCGACGGCGTACAACATTGATTGCTTCGCGGGCACCTGAAATATCGTTCAACCCCAACCTTGCTTCGCAGAGTAAGAGATAAGTCTCGGACAAACGGAACTTCATGCGGTCACGGTAGGAACCGGTCAAAGAAAGGTTTTCGGAACGGCCATAGAAGAATTTTGTCAGAGCCGGATAAAGACGGAAGGTGGTAAACCATGTTTCGTCTGTAATCGTGGCTTTTTTACCATAAAGGTCGGGCATGTTCTCGTTGTTGTAATACCAGTTACGTTTGATGTTGTATTCGGAATTACGAATGTCTTCTTCATCAAAGAAACCGGTATCTTCTCCAATCCACCATTTCATTGGTACCAATTGCGACAAGCCGCGGCCACCCAGTGAGTCTGCCAAAACAAAACCGGTAATCTCGAAGTATTTGGGTTCCCAGGCACGGCGTGTCCAGTCATCGGAATTTGTACCGCCACCAGTAGTGTTATATTCAAACTGCATGACCCAAATGCTTTCCATATTGCCGGATGTGCGATTTTGGTTGTTTTCAACGAATAGGTCGGAGAACACATCGCCGTTTGCTTTTGCCTTTTCACCGAAGCGGTCTTCCATCAAGTGGAAATATCCGCTGTTGATGACATTCTCTGCAGCAGTTTCAGCCTTTGCATAATCACCCTGCATCAAGTAAACCTCACTTAGTAAGTGTTCTGCCGCCCATTTGGTCAGCTTGCCGACTTTTACGGCATCAGGGTCAGTAGGCAGGTTCTCGACAGCAAACTGAAGGTCTTCTACCATGTGGGCAATAACCTCTTCCTTCGGTGTACGGGTAAAATCGATTCTGAACTGATCTTGAATCTTGTCTACATAAGGAACGTCTCCATACAGATAAACCAATGTACGGTATGCATAGGCGCGGAAAAAACGTGATTCTGCCTGATAGAGCGCCTTGTCTGTGCTATTATCCCAGTTCGTGTTTATTTCCGAGTATTTCAACATCTCATTGGCTCCTGCAATCAGACTATAAGCCCAGTTCCAGTAGGAGCCTACAATACCGGTATTTGGAGTTAATGTCAAGAAACCGAACGGTTGGATAGAACCGTCTTTGGTACCCATGGTAGCAAGGTCAGTGGCAATCTGTAATGCTTCGTAAGGGCAAGCGGCATTGTGCATGAAGGCACCGTTTTCACCCCAAGTGTTGTATTCAGAGCGTGCTTCGGCATAAAGTCCGGTAGAACCTACTTCGAAACCATAGGAACTTGTATATGTGTTGTCCGGAGCCAGTTCACTTTTCAGTTTCTCATCCAGAAAGTCAGAGCAACCGGTAGCAGACAGAGCTACTAACAGAGCTAGAGTTGCTTTTGATATATAATTTTTCATTGTATATATATTTAAGTAAGTTTAGAATGATAAGTTCAGTCCAAGTACGTAGGAACGTGCAGTCGGGTAAGAGGCAAACCAACTGTTGTCATAGTTCAATACGCTGCGTATGTCACAGAATGTATAAGGATTCTCCACACTGATATTGACTCCCAAACCGCTCAGTCCCAATTTTTTTACAAAATTCTTTTCAAAATTGTATCCTAAAGTGATATTCTTTATTTGGATGTATGTAAAGTCTTTGTAATAGCTGTGTCCGTCGAAGTTGTTATATGCTGGAGAAGCATATTTGGAATTGGTGTGTTCCGGTGTCCAGTAATCGGCATTATGCAGATAGTTGTATAGGTTGTAACTCCAACTTCCGATATTGGCTTCGTTCAACTCACGCGTAACTTTGAAGGTTCCATTCAGTAGGAATGACAAGTAAAAGTTCTTGTAAGTCAATGTATTGCTCATAGACATGAGGAAGCTTGGATTTTTTGAACCGATGATAACTTTATCATTGGAGTCAATATAACCGTTTCCGTCTGCGTCTTTCACTTTGGCAGAACCTGGTTTGGCACCTTTCTGGATCTCTTTTTCTGTACCGTCTGCTGCGGTATAGGTGAATTTGTCACCTTCCTGCCAGATGCCGTCGACGTCATAGTCGTAGTAAACTCGCAAGGGTTTGCCGATGAACCATTTATTGGTGATATCATCTTTTTTGTCACCACGTAGGTCTACAATCTTGTCACGGTTCAGTGAAAAGATGATTCCGGTGCTCCATTCGAAGTCCTTATTACGTATGTTGACGGTGTTCAAGGTAAATTCAACACCTTTATTGCGTGTTTTACCCACATTATCCCAAATGGTTTTATAGCCGTTCATGATAGGAACAGTACGTTTCATCAGCAAGTCTTTTGTGTTGGCGACATACATTTCAATGTTACCGTTGATACGGCCGTTGAAGAATGAATAGTCGATACCGACGTTGAATGTTTGGGTTGTTTCCCACTTTAGATTCGGATTTCCGACACCGTCGTTGGCCAGATAAGCACCGTTGACACCTGCTCCACCGTCACCCCAGATATAGTTTGTGAGGTGCAGACGGTCCAATGTCTGATAGGGGTTGATGGCTTGGTTACCGTTAGAACCATAAGATACGCGGAGCTTCAATTGGTCCAGCCAGTTTTGTGCATTTTCCATAAAACTTTCGGAAGCAATGTTCCATGCAGCAGCCACTGACGGGAAGAATGCATACTTGTTGTTTGCACCGAAGGCAGAATAACCGTCGGAACGTCCGGTCAGGGTCAACATATATTTTCCTGCATATGAATAATTCAAGCGAAGCATATAAGACAGCATCGAGGTTTCTGATAAACCAGAACTTACGGTTTTATTCTTTTCACCTGCATTGATGTTATGATAACTGGAATCATCGTTTACAAAACTTTCGGCACTTGACTTGGAAGTCTTTTTCTGAGTTTGTTGTACACTGAACAAACCTGTAGCGTCGAAACGGTGCTTGCCAAATTCACGATTATATTTGAGCAGATTTTCCCAAGTGTAATCCCAGTAGTGTTCATTGTTGATGCTGGCTTTTCCGCTGGCTGTTCTACCGTCTTTGGTGTCACGGCCATAGTATGTGCCGGTAAAGTCGCTACGATAGTTGTAACCAAAGGTTGTACGGGCTGAAAGACCTTTTACCGGCAACAGAATGTCAGCATAGGTGTTGATGAAGAAGTTACGTCTTGTTTGATCTTGGTCGGCATTGACATTGGCCATCGGGTTAATAATCAGGGATTGGTCCATAGGTTCTTCATAATACTTGCCGTTTTCATCTTTGTAGATACCATAAGGACTTTGCTTTACAGCATGTTCAATATTCGGGGTTATACCACCGCCATCTCTTTGAATAAATTGGGTCTGTATACCAATAGTCAGCCATTTGTTTAATACTTGTGTGACATTCAAATTGATATTGTAACGTTTCATAGCAGAATTGTAGACTACACCTTCTTGATCCAGATAGGAAACTGCCCCCATATAAGTGGTGCTTTCAGTACCTCCGGAAATGCCTACTTGATGTTCCATGGTAAATGCATTGCGGAAAATATAGTCCTGCCAGTCGTTTGTAACGCCTTTCTTGTAATTTATAAGTTCGCTGGCACTCAGAATATTCTCAGGAGCCAATTGGTCTCCGCTCCATCCATCTTTCAGGCGTGCAATGTCTTGTTTAAATGTGATGTATTCGTCTGGAGTCATCACATCAATAGTCTGTTGGGGTTGCGACATTCTGAACTGCCCTTTGTATGTAACTTGGGGTGCACCTTTCTTGCCTTTCTTTGATTGAATCAAGATAACACCATTGGAACCGCGTGAGCCGTAGATAGCTGCTGCGGAAGCATCTTTCAAGACACTAAGGCTTTCGATGATGTTTGGGTCAATATCACTCAAAGAACCATTGTAAGGAATACCGTCCAATACAATGAGCGGTGCATTGTCAGCACTTAATGAGTTTTCACCACGTACACGGAGGGTTTGGTCTGCCCCCGGTTTCGCATCACCAGTAGTTACGCTTAAGCCCGGAATTTGTCCTGCGAGACGGTCCATCAAGTTACTGCTATTTATCATGTTCAGTTTCTTCTGGTCTACTGATACCAGACCTCCAGTCAGGTCGGACTTACGCTGTGTACCATAGCCGATTACCACGACTTCTGCCAGTGTTTTACTGTCTTCCACTAACTTTACGGTACTGTTTCTACCAGCTTTTACAGTCTGTGTCACATAACCGATATAGGAGATTTTGAGATTACTCCCTGCCGGTGCGTTGATTGTGTATTTTCCGTCAAGATCTGTAATGACACCAGTACTGGTTCCTTCCACCATGACATTTGCTCCGATAATCGGTTCACCACTTTCGTCAATTACTGTACCAGAGATGTTCTGTGGTTGTCCGGATATTGCCTTGTTATTCTTTCCGGTATATAAAATAATGTGTGTTGCGTCGATTTCAAATTTAACATTGGTCTCTTTCAATAAGGCTGCTATTGTCTTATTAATAGTTTCATTCTTAACATTCAAGCTGACTTTCTGTTTGATGTCTATTTGCTGCGATTCATAGAAGAAAGTGTATCCGCTTTGCTTTTCCACTTTTGGCATAGCCTCTGATAATGGGATATTTGTGAACTTCAGTGTGATCAGTTTCTCTTTCTTTTGTGCAGAAACCGGGGCACATAGAAATACCAGTATAAGAATGATGAGTTGTTTTCTTATATCCATAATTGTCTTAAATTTAAAGATTAATGTAGGTGTTTACTTTTCGTTAATTATTAAATAATGTGCATTTCTCATTTGTTTGGCATAAGTTTTTAATTTTGTTACTGTTTCATTTTACTTTTTGTTTTGTGTCTGCAAACGAAATTGTCAACTCATTCTCTTCGTTAAAGGTATATTTCATAGGTTGGATGCGTGCCATGATGCGGAGTATTTCGTCCAGCGGTTCGCTACGCAACGTAAACGTATAGAAATATTTATTGGATAATGTAGGATCCACGTCTATCTTTACCCGATACCATTTAGAAAGCAGTTTGCAAATGTCTCCCAATGAACGGTTTCTGAATACGAGTTGTGTATTTGCCCACGAAGAGGCAAAATGTACATCATCTTTTTCTACCTTAAGTGTCAGGGTTTTCCGATTAAAAGTAGCTGTTTCGCCCGGTTTGAGGAAACGGTTCTCTGTCTCGGTTTCCAAAGAGACGGACCCTTCTACCAAACTCACCAATGTATTTTCCGAACCGGGGAATGCATCGACATTGAATTTGGTTCCGTGAACTACGATACGCATACCTTCTGTCTGCACGATAAAAGGTTTGTCAGCATCGTGTGCTACATCGAAGTAAGCTTCACCAGTTACATTTACGATACGCTCATCCTTATTCATTTGTGATTCGTATTGCAAAGAGGTCTCTGTATGCATCCATACTTCGCTTCCGTCAGGAAGGAGAACCTTAGACTTACCCGACAAATTAGAGTATAACTGCGGCATGGCTTCAGGCTGTCCGTTAAGGAATCCTATGTAGAATGAGCAACCGATGGCAACAGCTATACATGCAGCTACTGCGTAGCGGTATATCCGTTTCAGTTCGAAGCGTTTCTTTGCAGGTTTTGCAGTCTGCTTAGGCTCGCTGGCGTGCATACGGTTGACAAGTTCATTCCAATAATATTCGGTATTGGGCGTGTAGTTTTCTACATTTGCCTGAATTTTTTTCCATAACAGTTGCAATTCCTTGAATAACGCTTCGTTGTTACTGCTGCGTAACCAAGTCTCCAATTGCCGCTCTTCGTCTGCGGAAATTTCCTGTTTCAACTTAGGAATGATTAAATTCCAAGGAACACTTTTTTTCATGATCATGATGTTTTTATAGGCCTTCACTTATATGACACATCACTTGAGTTTAACCCTTATTCCGATTCCAATTATTTTTTTAATAAATTTCGAGGAACAAATAATATTAGTATCTTTGCCGCTCAAGAAGCCCTTATCTAATATAACTTCGATATGCCTGCAGAAGATGATATCCTATTGTTACAGTTAATCAAACAAGATGACGAGAAGGCTTTCAAGCACCTTTTCGATACTTATTTTGTTTCACTCTGCCGCTTCATGTCCCTTTATCTGAGAGACAAGCAGGAGATAGAAGAACTGGCCCTTTCTATCTTTATGAATTTGTGGGAGGGTAGGGCCGACTTGACTCTTAAAATCTCATTCAAGGCTTATCTTTTCCAGTCTGCACGTAATCGTTGCCTGAATGCTTTACGCGATGAAAAGGATACGGTTCCCATCGAGGGAGGAGAAGAATATGGATATGCTCTTGCTGCTGATACTTCGGTGGAGATGGAAGAACTGAATCGATTGATTGAAGAAGCTGTTTGTTCCCTTCCGGACAAATGTGGGCAGGTTTATCGCAAAAGTAGGGAGGAAGGGAAGACTAATCAAGAAATTGCCGGGGAAATGGGTATTTCTGTCAAGACGGTGGAGGCCCAAATAACCAAAGCCTTGAAGCATATCAAGAAATTTTTAGGAGAACAGTATACTTATTTGTTCTAAAATAGAAATTGCAGGCCATCTGTCTTTTAGAATGATGAAAGGAGGATGGCCTGCAATATAAAAAGAAGATTAATCTATAACCGTGAATTTTACTTTCTGGTCTTTCACTATTACATAATATTCTCCATTTTCAAGGAAATGTTCACCATTGGCATTTACAAAACCAAGATCACGCATCGGGTCTATTTCAAAGCGGAATATATGTGTTTCACCTGCTTTAATTAGTTGTTTTTCGAAGTGCTTCAACTCTTTGCATGGACGGGTAATCGTGCTAAATGGGTCTGAGATAAACCAATGCACCACTTCTGCACCGTCACGTTTGCCTACATTGGTGACTGGGATTTCCATTACCAACTTTTCACCGCGTCTGATGGTTTCTTTGGGCAAGTTGATATTACCATAATTAAAGGTGGTATAACTCAAGCCGTATCCGAATTCATACAGTGGGGTAGAGGGGATGTTTTGATATTTGCCACTTTGTGGACGGGCTGTTTTGCGCTGATTGTAATAGATTGGAATCTGTCCGGTGGAACGTGGAAAAGTAATGGAAAGCTTGCCCGAAGGATTTACCCGGCCGGACAAGACACCTGCCAATGGTTTACCGCCAGGTACTCCCGGTTGCCACATTTCAACGATGGCGTCACAGAGAGGTTCCACTTTAGAGAGTCCCAAAGGACGTCCGTTAGCCAGTACCAGAACAATCGGTTTGCCTGCTTTCTTCATTTCAGCAATGAATTCCTCTTGAATGGCAGGCAGTTCTATGATGGAACGCGATGCGTTTTCGCCACTCCACTTTTTCTTTTCACCCATACAGAGTAGAATGACATCTGCTTTCCGGGCTACAGCCAGTGCCTCACTGAATTTGGAAGTGTCGTTACCGTCGAAATCACAACCCTCGGTATAAATCAGTTCAGCCTTGCCTGCAAATTCTGCATCCAGCGCCTTTTTGATGGGGAGGACATCTTCTGCATGTCCATGTCCATACCATGACCCCAGGAGCTCGGCACAGTTTTCTACCAGAGGCCCCATGACGGCGATAGTTGGCTTGTTCCCGTTTGCCAGAGGGAGTACCTTGTTTTCATTCTTCAGTAGAACAATGCTCTCTTCTGCCAGTTTCTCTGCAATAGTCAGGCTTTGTGGAAGGAGGAAGCGCTCTTTTTCTGTAGATGTCGGGGTGTAGGGATTGTCAAAAAGTCCAAGGCGGAATTTGATACGGAGCACGCGTTTTACTGCATCGTCCACCAGTTGCATGCTTATTTTACCTTCTTCCACCAGCTTTGCCATATGCCTGTCATAGCAATGCCCCATCATGTCCATTTCTAGGCCAGCGTTGAAAGCCAGACGGGCAGCTTCTTTGCGGTCGGCAGCATGGCCCTGGTCAATAAGTTGCGGTACTGCAGACCAGTCTGAAACAACAAAGCCGTCGTGTTTCCAACGGTTCTTCAGAATTTCTGTCATCGTGTAATGGTTGGCGCTTCCGGGAGTGCCGCTGATGTCATTGAATGAACTCATTAAAGTAGCGGCACCGGCTTTTACGCCAGCTTCATAGGGAGGAATATAGGTGTCCCACAGAGTCTGATTGGAGATTTCCGTATAAACATAGTCACGTCCTGCTTCAGAAGCGCCGTATCCGATATAATGTTTAAGGCAGGCGGCTACTCGCTTGCTGTCGGACATGTCTTCACCTTGGTATCCTTTGATGGATGCGACACCGAATACAGCATTGGTATAAGGGTCTTCGCCATAGCCCTCTGCAACACGTCCCCAGCGTCCGTCTCTTGCCACGTCAATCATAGGGGAAAAAGTCCAGTCTACCCCGGACATGCGTGCTTCCTGGGCGGCAACGGCACATGCTTGTTCTACCAATTGGGGATTCCAAGAACATGCTTGTCCCAAAGAGATGGGATAAATGGTACGGAACCCGTGGATGACGTCGTATCCGAAAAGGATGGGGATACCCAGACGTGATTCTTCCATTGCTTTTCTCTGAGCCTCGTTACGCAGATTGGCATCTTCATCAAAATAAATGAGGGAGCCTAATGTGGCAGGAATTTTTTTTACTTCCTCACCACGATTGTTCTCGTTGTTATTCCGCCCCAAAGTGTACTGGTTGAGTTGTTGTACCTTTTCTTCCAGTGTCATTCTGCTGACCAGGTCATTCACACGCTCCTCAATGGGAGCTTTGGCATCTTTGTAGATGGGTTGCTTTTTGTTTGCAGCCATTGCTCCGGCCAGGCAACCACTTAAAAGGAGGCAACTGATAAATGTTAGTTTCTTCATGATATATATAATTATGCTATTCTCATTAAATAAGACACGTTTTTCGGAATCTGCTCCTACACAAAGGTCGTTTTTTTAAGGAATATAAACAAGTACATGCAAGGGCTTATTTGAAAATAGGCTTATCGGTTAGTGTCATGGAAGCTTGTTCGTTATTTTTTAGTTCAAATACCACTATTTCATTATTACCTGCTATCAGAGCACCAGCAGGTATCTCCAGGGTCTTTTCTGCATTTTCTTCCCAGTAGGCACCCAAATATTGCCCGTTTATCCAGACTTCTCCCATTCCCCAGCCAGACATGTCAAGAAAGGTCTCTTGTGCCGGATTGCTTACTGTGACACAACCTTTACGGAAGCAAGGGATGGAGGAGGTACCTTCTTTGAAAGTTATTCCGGCCACATCGCATTCCTTAATTTCCAATGGGGTCATCTTCCAGCCTTCTAAATCTGTCTTTCCCAATGTTATGCTGCCGTAGATACCTTTTGAATTGTCCAGAATTTCAGGACCATAGGTAATACGTCCGATATTTTCAGTATAGATACTAAGTTTGTGTATACCTATCGGTAGATTGGTTTTCAAGCTTTTACTGCTATCTTTTAAATATCCTTGCAGTTTGCCGTCTGCATAGACCACAGCATAATCCCGTACGTTTTCAATAGTTAGTGTGGGATTCTCCTCTTCCACATCAACGGTTGTCTCATAGAGGGCATAGCCGAAATCCATATCCAGTTCATTCATGGGCAGTAAGGCATCATCTTCTACTGTTTCTCCATAAACTTGTTCCAATGGAGCTGTTTGTGACATTTTTATCTCTTGTGCTGCTGCCGGTCCGACCGGCAGCAACAAAAGAGCCCAAAGCAAGAATAATTTCATCATATTTCCTTTATTTATTTCTTTAAGAATGATTCAATGTAGGACTCGTCAACGGTAATTTGCGGAGCGAATTTGTCACTCTTTACGTAGCGGTCAATGCTTTCCAGCAATTGCTGGGTGGCAGGACGTTCGTTGATGTTTTTCTGGGTATCTACGGCTAGTACCAGTAGACTGCCTTTCTTCACTTTTGCTTCGAAACCAATACCGAGCTTTTCATTATTGTCGTAATGGTCTATTACTTGTATGAAAGGCCGCAGTGCTGCCGGAGCATCTTTCATCTCAATAACCTTGGCATTTTCCAGAATGTCCCACCACTGCCAGTCAGTATGGTAGGAAGTTATGAAATGCTCGAATATAGGCTGGTCGTCATGAATCAGACAGCCAATGGTCATAGGAGGCCATTTGAACATTATCGGATTCCAAAAGTGATTGTGGAACACGGATTTACGACCTTTTACTTTGGAAGGTTTGGGGCAGAGTACCACTTTCTTGCCATCGGCAAGGTGTTGTTTTGCTTTTTCATCGAATACTGTGGTGTAGAGCACTTCACTAGTGGACTGCATTAAGTTGCTATGACGGGGATATACCCAGATATCCCAGCTGTTTTTTACGTGTGCAACAGAAAGATGGACCGTCAGCTTCTGTGGTTCAGTGATATTGTTCAATGCATAACTGAAACTGCCAAGTGGAAATACCCCGTTCTTTCCGACAGTTTGTGTTTTCAGTTTTCCGCTCTTAAGGGTTTTACCGTTGCTGTCGGTGATACTCCAATTGATTTTTGCGTTTTTCAATAGGGTAGGTCCATAATTGTATATTTCCGCTTTTCCTTCAAATACTTCATCATTGTAAAGTGCGCGTTTGTCGAAACGGAGCAACGCAACAGTCGGTGCACAGAACTCGCGCCACTTTTCCGGTGTGATGAGCCCTTTGGTATTCCAGAAAGGATCGAGAATGCCTACCGGTGCATATCCTTGTCCGGTAAAATCATTCAGAGACAGTAATTGGAAACCGCCTTTCAGATAAGTGCGCAACTGGGCTTCTATGACATCCTTGTACTCTATGGCGGTCAAGGCTCCAGAAGCACGGAAGAAGTCATGTGCTTGGTCAAGCATGTGGTTTTTGTCCAGCAGTTCACGGAATATCTCGAAATTACGCGCTTGTACGGGGCCGGTGAAGTTCTTTATTTCCTCGAAATTGGGATAGATGCACCGCTGTCCGGATTCATGCGAGATGATGGGCAGGCCTACTCCCAGTTCCTTGTTTTTGTCCCAGTTTGTATAAGGACGTCCTTCGTAGATGGCCATGTGTCCTTTGGTAGTCTGATGGGTAATGTAGAACTGGTCTGATTTGACACGTGTGCGGGCTGTGGAACCGCTGTATAGACGGCGGTTATCCAACTGGCGGGCCGTGGCGGTAAGCTCTTCTATGAAACTGAAATCGCCGGTAATTTCGTTTCCGTTACAGTAGAGAATGAAGGAAGGGTGATTCCCATATTCTTTCAAGATACCCCGCAGCTCGCGACGGAAGAAATTCCAGCGCTTCTCATCGGGTTGGGCATCTTTACCCCACATCGGCATTTCCACCTCCAGATAGACACCCAGCTTGTCTGCCATACGGAACGCAGCGGCAGGAGGACACCAGGAGTGGAAGCGCATATGGTTCATACCATATTCTTTTAGGATACGGAGTACACGTTCCCAAGAGGCATCGTCCACGGGAGCATAGCCGGTCTTGGGGAACACTGCGTTTTCAACGGTACCGCGCAGGTGTATGGGTTCGCCATTAAGGATGATATGGTCCTCACCAGCCTCTACTTCGCGCATACCGAAAGTTGTGCTTTTCTCATGCGCATAGGATTGGCCCTCTACACTGGAAGTCAACTTACAGTCCAACGTATAAAGATTGGGATGGAACTCATTCCACAAATGGATATCCTTACCCAAAAACATTTCTTCCTCAATATAAGTAATGGAATCGGTCACTGTTACTGGTACTTCCTTTTGTAGTCTATAGTCCTTTCCTGTCACGTGGAAGGATATTTTGCCGCTGGCGGTATGTTCTGTACAGTTGCGGACAGTCATTTTGACTTTGATGCTTTTGTTCTTGATGTCCGGATAGACCTGCATGTCATCTACATAGACTGGGTCTACAGCTACCAGCTTAATTTCGCCCAATACTCCGTTCCAGTTTATTTGGGTAAATTCGGAGTGGGCATGGTCCCATTTATGGGTATCGTACTGGTAGCGGTTGTCTATACAGAAAGTTATCAGTTCTTTTTTGCCTGGATGTAGCCATTGGGTCAGTTCGTGGTTGTGGGGAATACTGATGTAGTCTATTTTACTCACTTCTTCTTTGCCTACATATACCGAACTGAGCCAGTGTGTACGTTCAAAATAGAGGAAAATGCGTTTGCCTTTCCATGCCGCAGGAATTTCTATTTCTCGCTGGTACCATGCGGGGCCCATATATTCGTAGACACGGGTCAGCCTATCCAGGTGGCGGTAAGGAGATTTGTAGCCTATTTTATAGTCATCTGTAATTCCCGGCAGAACGATGCTTTCCTGCAGGCGATGGCAGTAACGTACGTCCAGTGAACCTCTCCGGAAGTCCATGACATCTGTCTGGAATGCCCATTCACCAGACAAGTCCATTTCATTCTTTTCTTGGGCATGCCCGCTCCAGACCATAGAGGTCAGGAGGAGGGCAGCCATGTAGTGTTTTATTTTGTGCTTCATTGTTCTGTTTTCTTTTGGTTATAGTAATCACGCATGATGTACCATGCTTTTTTGCGTTGTCCCTGGTCGGAAACCAGTCCTTTACGGTTCCATTCCCCTCCCTGGTGTGGATGGAAACGGAAGGGAGAACGGAAATCAAAAAGAATCCACGGCGATGTTCCGCGCAGGTTGGGGATATGCTTAAACATTTCCAGATTGTCCTTGTAGAGTTGTGCCTGATAATCCTCACTCCAAGAACTCTTGACTTCCGCGTCGCCATGTTTGCCATAGAGCGCTTCGCCTCCGAACTCGGAAATGAAAAGAGGTTTGCCGGGAGCTACATTCCAGACAGCCTGGTCCGGAGCCAGTGGCCAGTCATGATACCATCCCATATATTTGTTGATGGCTACCATGTCTAGGATGTTGATAATGGAGTCATTCATCTCAAAGTTCCGGCTTTCGCGGTTGAAGCGTACCAAATCGAAGGCGGCCGTAATCAGACGGGTTGAGTCGATGTCCAGGCAACATTGTTTCATGTGTTTCAGAAATTCATTGCGCGGGGCGGAAGTGGCTGTTTCATTGGCAATCCCCCAAAAGGCAACGGAACAACGGTTTTTGTCGCGCATCACCATCTCTTTAATCATTCTGCCTGCTTTCTCACGGGTAGCGGTATTTTTGAAGTCAATCCCTTGCCAGATAGGTATCTCTTCCCATAAAAGAAATCCCATTCTTTCTGCTAGGCGGACAGTATATTCATTTTGTGGATAATGTGCCAGACGAATCATGTTGGCACCCAGCTCTTTGGCTTCGGACAACAGCATTGTTGCGTCCGCTTCAGAGAAGGCACGCCCGCGGCGTTGCGGAATTTCCTCGTGGAAGCTGATACTGCGCAGGAAGATGGGCTGGTCGTTCAGATAGATATCTTCACCTTTTACATAAAGGTTACGGAAACCAATTTGCTCGTTGAGCCGGTCACTTTCCGAAGTGATGGTTACATCATACAGCTTTGGAGCATCCGGTGACCAACGTTGCAGTTTTTTGGTTTTGATAGTGGCCTGGGCAATTCCGTTGGCATCGGTAGTCATGTTCTGTCTGATGCCCAATTCGGGGATGGCGACTTGTACGTTGATGCCAGGCTTTGCTTCGGATAAGGTTACTTTGGCACGAATCAGGTTGGATTGTACCTTGTCCAACTGGATGAAATGGTCTTTGATGTAGCTTTGTGGAACGCTTACCAACATTACATCGCGTGTGATGCCGCCGTAATTCCACCAGTCAAAGGACATGGCAGGGATGGCATCCGTGGTGCGGGTATTGTTGACTTTCACCACCAGGAAGTTGTCCTTTTGCTTTACCTTATCTGTGATTTCCACTTGGAAGGGAGTGAATCCGCCTTCATGACTGGCTATTTTCTCCCCGTTCAGATATATTTTGCTACGGTAACTTACCGCACCGAAATAGAGAAACAAACGTTTGCCGTCAGTCTTTGGGGTATCGAAAGAGCGTCCGTACCATACTGTTCCTTCATAAAATTTCAACTCGGGCATTTGTGAATTGAAATCGGCAGGTACATTCAGGACCAAACCTCCGTCGAAAGAGTATTCATAAAATTGCTTGTTGTCTTGAGGTTTTCTGTTTTTGTACACCTGCATCCTTTCTCCTTGGTCATAAAGGTCTACAATAGCTCCCCACTTCCCATTCAGTAGCCGGTAGTCGCGTCCGTAAACATTGGACAATAAGTCTTGTGCTTGTGACTTGCCTCCCAGTACAGACACTGCGAGCAAACAAGTAATCATTAATCTTTTAATTTTCATAAATCGTATGTATCAGTTAACGTTTAAAAAGCCTATGAATTATTCTTTGTATATTTTCAATGCGCATCCGCCTCCTTGTGCCATTTTGACGGTCAGTTTACGGGATGCAGGAATGTCTGTGACGGTCTTTTGGTAGTCGGAAGCCAGGCGGTTGGCATTCACTCCGTCATGAAACATTTCCGCTTTCCATCTGCCTGCACCGAGGAAAGAAAGGTCCAGTGTCAGAGTACGTGCATCCCAATTGGTTAGGGAGCCGACATACCAGACATCTCCTTTCCTGCGCGCCATTGTAATGTATTTTCCAATTTCTCCGTTCATGGCTATTGTTTGTTCCCAAACGGTAGGGATGGTAGCGATGAATTCCGTGCATTCTTCTTCACGGTCGTAATTGGTGGGACTGTCGCACAACATGTTCAATGGTGATTCAAATACTACATATTCAGCTAATTGGCGGCAACGGGTTCCCTGGCTCATTGGGGTATCCATTGAGGAGTGGTAACACCGTTTGTTGGCATTGTGCATGGCGCCTTGTGTATAGTCTACCGGTCCGGCCAGCATACGGATGAATGGCATGGTGACATCGTAGGTTACCTGGTCGGTATGGATGTCACTCCACTTCATCTGTTCCAGCCCGTGAACGGCTTCATAGTTGATGACATTGGGATAAGTGCGGTTCAGCCCGGTAGGTTTGTACGTGCCGTGAAAGTCTACCATCAACTTATATTTAGCGGCAGTTTCGGCAGCCCGGTAGTGGAAGTCTACCATTTCCTGGTCATCCCTATCCATAAAGTCAATCTTGAATCCTTTGATGCCCATTTCGGAATAGTGCTTGCATACATGTTCCATGTCGCGGGCAAAGGCATGGTAACCTGCCCAAAGGATGAGTCCTACATTCTTTTGCCTGGCATAGGACGTGAGCTTTTTTAAATCAATTTCCGGTACAATTTGGAAAAGGTCAGCCTTGAGGTTGACAGCCCAGCCTTCATCCAGAATCACATACTCGATGCCATGCCGGGAGGCGAAGTCGATATAGTGCATGTATGTTTCATTGTTTATTCCAGCTTCGAAATCCACGCCTTTGATTCCCCAATGGTTCCACCATTCCCAGGCCACTTTGCCCGGACGTATCCATGAGATGTCTTTCATGCGTGATGGAGCAGCCAGCTTATAAACCATATCGTTATCTGCCAGCTCCTTGTCATTTCTTGCCACAACAATGATGCGCCAGGGCAGTTTGGCTTTCGGCTGGCAGGAAGCAATGTAGTTTTCACGCTCTGTGACTAATATTTGCAGTTGGTTATGCCCGCCTTGTTTTTTTGTTTTGGGGACGGCGGCAAAAGCGGAAGTGAGTGCTGTTCCCCCGTTTCTGTTGATGAGGAACATGCCCGGATAGCTCTCCACGTCGGATTCGGCAATACAAAGTTTACGGCCGTTTTCCTGCTCTATTACTACGGGGGTAAACATCAGTCTTTGGGGGTTCAGTCCGGATAGCTCTATATGTGTATAGGTGTTTTCAAAAGAGTTGGAGAACTGGGCCTCTATCGGTTGTTTATCGCCATCTTTTACATAAGGGACAATCGATTTGTAGTCCTTGTTGAAGTTGAAGGCGGCTTCTTCGTTTGTAACTTTGAACGGTCTGTTTCCGGTCGCTGCGAACCGGTATGCCATTCCTTCATTGTACATTCTGAAAATGAGGTTGAAATGTTCCCGGAAACTTAACGTCATTTCATTATAGGCATCCTTTACTTCACTGCGCTTGTAGAAAGGAGAGGGAATCACCTCATTTGCCTGGCGATGACTGACTCTCTTAAGATGGGAGCCGTTACCCCAGACTGTCCCATTATCCAGATGTACTGATAAGGGAGAGGGGGCTACCAATGTATGCCCTTCTTCCGTCAGCTTGTAAGTGATCCGGTCACCTATATATAAGGTAACCTCCAACTTGCCGTCCGGTGAGTTCAGACGATATTCCTTTTGTCCGAACATGTTCGGGATGATGAAAAGCAGTGTTGTGAGTAAGAAAAGTGTTCTCATGTCGTTATTTATTTTAGCGTTTGTTTTTAATTTCATACTTGTAGACAACATAGTCATTGATTGATGGCAGAGAGATTTCCAGCCTTCCTTTCTTTCCGGTTACTGCTGTCATAGCTTTGCCGTGTCCCATCAGTGGGGTACATCTTACAGTGACACCTTCTGGCAGCCAGGTTTCGACTTCTGCAGTCCCTTCTGGATGATTTTCACGGTACACAATCAAGTATCCTCTATCTTTCTTTAGAGACTGGAAGCCGGTCCAAGAGCGTCCCGACGGTTCATCTCCTATGGGTAGGATAGTGCCGGAATGCATGTCATGCTGAAATTTCTTGTAGGCTTCTGTATGTTCCCGTAATGTAAATGCTTCCTCGGGTAGATTGGTACCTTCCATCCAGGCAAGCGGCTGTCCTGCTAAAGTCGTAGCAAACAGATATTCAAATGAATAGTTTTCCGGAGCGAAGACTTCTCCTTTATATTTATCCGTATTTCTCCATTTGTTCAGGAACTCTATTTGCAGCTTTTCTGCCGGAACATATTTGGAAAGCATCCAGAGGTTACGCAAAGTCCAGTAAGGATAGTAGTTCTGCCAGTCGGTATAACGGTTTTCCAGAAAGATATTTCCATATTCATTGAACATGTGGTAGCCTCCGCGGCGGCTGGCTGTCGCATCAAGGTTGAAAATCACTTCCTCGTCCGTCTCTTCCAGCACTTTGTTGAATAAGCGGTGCAGGTTTGTTTCGGCTTCTTTACTGGGAATGGTGAGCCCGTCTATCTTGAATACTTTGATGCCGTATTCGCGATAGAGGCTGATGAGTGCTTGCGCATCTTTCTGCCAATCGGCAAAATCATTTTGTATGCTGGGATTGAACCAAAGACCGATTTCAATACCTAATTCCTTGCCACGTTTTACGATGGGATGCAAACCACGTGGATACTTTTGCGGATCGGGTTTCCAGTAGTCTTTATTGTTCCAAATGTTCTTGAATGAACCGCGGGCTACAGCTGAATTAGGGCTTTTACCTATTTGCCAGCCATCATCAATCTGGAAATGGGTGATTCCCAGACGGGCGGCGCGTTCCAGTTCTTTCAAACAGAAGGATTCGTTTACTTTTGAGTCCTGGCTACGGTCTCCCCAGGTGTTCATCATAATCATCTCGTCGCGGTCGGCCCGGTAAGTACGTATATTCTTCTGATATGAACGAAGCGCTTGTAGTCGGCTCAGTTCATCTTCTCCGTATATTCCCAATACGCATCCGTATGTTTTGGTCCAACGGTCGGGAGTCACGTCTTTCTCGGTAATGCCCAGGCCGGTTACTGTAAACTTCCCGAAATCAGTCAGAAAATCCTTTCCTTGATAGGCTAATTGTACCGAAGAGCAGGGAGCCTCTTTTAAAAAGAAGATGCCACAGTTGTTCTCGCCATTAAAGGCAAACAGCAGATTGCCGCGATATCCCAGTTTGCGATAGGAAATAATCTCTTTCTCGAAAACCAGGTTGTTGTGCCAGTCGGTCACATCGGAAAATTCCACGCTGCGAGCGTGCCAATGTTGTCCTTGGAAATGGAACTGGTCTAGTACAGCGGTTACTTCTTTAGATTTCATGTCTTCGGCGAATTCAATATTCTTCCGGTCGGCTGCACTAACTTCTCTGCCTCCGAAAATACTGTTTACTGTTCCTCTTAAATAGGTGTCGCAGGCTATGGCTGGACAATCATCATAAATACGATATACCCGTTTTATATCTAGCTTCTCCAGGCTGAAAGAAACTTCTACTTTCAGATAAGCGGGAAATATTTTAGTCTCTTTTACGGGAACTACTTTGAGTGAACCGTTTGATGGTTGCGGCAAATTTTTCGTTACTCTGAAATCTGGAGTAAGGCTGTGGTTCTTCCATGATTTTCCATTACTCTTGTCGGTCAGACGGTAAGTTATGATATTTCCCCCGTTCCACAAAAAGGTACGTTCGACCAAGCTGTTTCCGATGGTTAAAGTGTCATTTTTCAGACGGCCGTAACAAGTATCTTGTGCGTGTAACGAATATCCTCCGAAAAGGACAAATAATAATGTTAGAATATTTTTCATGATATGCGTGTTTTATTAATACTTAAATTGTAGTATCAACGTGTTTCTTACTTCTTGTTTTTTTCAATGATAAATATACGAGGCTCTTTTAATAATTTTTGTTCATTGAACTTCTGATTATCGGGAATCCCTTCTTTTTTTCCTACTCCCTCTTTCATCAGTGCTTTCAATTCCGGTAGGTGTTTCTGATATACTCCTCTCGGAGTGGTGTTGTACTTTTTACATAAGGAAGCCGCCATCCCGACAACTTCGCCCATCATTCCGGTGGTACGCATTACGCGGACAGTGCCCAGTGCCACATGGGTAACACTGATATTGCGGCCTGCCATAAAAAGATTCTCGATATTCCTGGAATATAGGCAGCGGTAGGGCACTGCGTAAGGATATATATGGATGTGCTTGGTTGCTGCTTTGAAGGGCGCGTCAGGAAAGTGTGACGCATTGAGCGAATCCGGGAAATGCAGGTCGATGCTCCAGGTTGTGACGAAGGAGGCATCTTCGTGATAGACATTTTTGTCTATATCATCTTGCTTTAGAATATAATCGCCCAACAATCGGCGTGATTCGCGTTTCCCGGCAATATAGGCTACCCAGTCCAATGCGCGGTTCTTATATTTCTTGTTGTCCTTTAATTCATTTTTCAGAAAACTCCAGTTAGAATAGATGACCATTAAGCCATAATCACGTATACGTTCGAAGTCGTCGATTTGATTGAAGTTCATGCCGGTTTCCCATTTCCATTCACCCATCGTCACTTTTTCGCAATTCTTTTCATTGAATTGCAGACCGTACGAGAAAATAGGGAAACGGGTAGGTTTACCTTTGTCTGCAGAGTACCATTGTACGGATGAACCCATTGTCATTTTGTCCGGTTGAATCGGTGCCAGCTCTTCTCCGTATTCGGTACGGGATTCGCGTCCCATGTTGTAGTCTGCACCGGCCAGATACCCGATGGTGCCGTCTCCGGTACAGTCGGAGAACAATGGTGCTTTCAGTTCCACTTCTTTTCCATTCTCTATATGCTTGATGATGACAGATTCTATTCTGTTGCCATCGGTCTTTACAGATATGGCACGGTAGTTGGCATAAAGGGTGATATTCTTTTCATTGGCGATAAAAAGCTCCTTCTTTTCATCTTCATAGTTTGCGGCAGGTTTGGCATTTCCTTCTTTAGAATGTCCGAATTCTCTTATCATACGTCCCAGTCCGGAATTGGGGCCTACTCCGATATTGCCCCCTAAGTGAACCCTGACTTCAGAGCTATTATTGCCGCCAAGTACTGGACGGTCGTTGATTAATGCCACTTTGCATCCCAATCTGGAAGCGGTTGCGGCTGCACACATACCGGCTATACCGCCACCAGTTACAATCACATCATAGGAGTATTGCTCCGGTTCGGCTGGAATATCCAGCATCTTTTTACGGAAATCTGTCAGTTGTGTGGCCTGAGCGGGAGGGAGCTGCCCTTTTTCCGTAGTAAAATAAATGGCATCGCAACGGCCATTAAAACCGGTCAAATCTTTTAATGTCAAACTAGAGCTTCCTGCTTTTACAGAGACTGTTCCGGCAGGTTGCCACATCCATTGTTTGCCCTCGTCCCCTAAAACCACTGGCAACTTTTTATTGTCGACGGCTAAAGTGAATTTTCCCGGTCCTTTACCATCATACCAGGGAGAAGTCCAGTTGTAGGTGCGTACAAATACATAATATGTACCGTCTTCAGGAAAAGAAATGGTAGTGGAGGCATCCTCAACCGGGACTCCCATTCCATGAGCCATCAGATAAGGTGAACCCATGAGGTCCATGAATTGTTGGTCTACTACCCATCCCCCCTTTCTGTCAAAGCTTTCTGCTTCCACCAATAACTTGCTGGGTACTTGTTTCCTATTGCCTGAAGGCTTGTTGGCTTGTTGGAATAATAGAACCTGCTTGTTGGGTTTTATTTCGAAAGTAATTTTGGTCCCTTTGAACAATTCCTTTAGGATGGCTTCAAGTGGGGCATTGGATACATGCAAATCTTTTCGGGTATCAAGATTGGGCAGTTTGTCGGTATAGAATACATTGTAGCCGCTGGTCTTTTCAATTTGAGGTATAATCTGCTTGATAGTCTGCTGGTTTATAGATACACTGATTTGGGCAAAGCTATTTCCCCAGAAGAACAGCATTCCCAGTAATATTGAAAATCGCGTAATTATTTTATTTTGTCTCATGTCTTATCATATCAGGTTAATTACTTTTTTACTTTAAGAAAGGTACGACAAAGGCTAACCCTAATTAAGCTATTAGAGTATATTAAAACTATATTTCTCGAATGTTTAAATTTTATTGTCGCTGCCAGAAGTCGGTCATTGTGTCTGAGGTAAAAATCCTATAAAATCTATTCCATATACTTTTTGTTTTAGTTAATACAAAGGGCTATTTTTACACTACTAATATATTATAATCGTATTGTCAGATTCTATCTTGTAATTAATGCCGCCAGCTTGGCTGATGTATTCCAATACATTGTTTAAACTGCCGTTTTTAATGATGCCATGATAAGTATATTGTTTGGCTTTCTCGTTTTTGAATATAAATTTGCAATTATACATTCGAGTAAGCATGGTACAAATTTCT
Organism: Bacteroides sp. AF39-16AC; assembly: GCF_003602735.1. Taxonomy (NCBI): domain Bacteria; kingdom Pseudomonadati; phylum Bacteroidota; class Bacteroidia; order Bacteroidales; family Bacteroidaceae; genus Bacteroides; species Bacteroides sp. AF39-16AC. Next base: position 137,658 of record NZ_QTLN01000010.1, read on the forward strand.
TCAAAGGATTCACCATAGAGTGCCAGTTCGTTGCTTCTCCATAGCAAATAACTTGCATTAGGATGAAGCTCGCTTTTTTCGAACTGTCCATTGGTCAGGTTGCAAACGAGCCTTTCGTTTGGCTTCATATATGCCTCGTGTCTGCCGTCGTCTACTTTAACCTTTCCACTTATCAGGATTACAGCTACTGATTTATCGTCTTTATGTGCACGTATATTGAAGCTTGTACCTAACGCTTGTACATTGATGCCATTTGCTTTCACGATGAAAGGCTTTTCCTTGTCCTTTGCAACTTCAAAATAGGCCTCTCCTTCCAGGGAGACCATACGTGTTTTCTTGTTGTAAGTGTTGTCATATACAATTCTTGAATCAGAATTGATGTAGACCTTTGTGCCGTCAGCCAAAATGATGTCGGCCTTCTGCCCGTTGGATACGGACATGGTGACTTCTGTATTGGCGTCATCGGCCGGTCGTTTGACTCCTGCATAATAGGCTCCGCTTCCCACTGCCAATATGATGCAGGCAACTGCAGCATAGCGCCCAATCTGACGCAGGAAACGGTTCCTTGTTTTCAGGACCTTCGTTTCCGTGGTGGAACTTGCGTCTATCTGGCTTAAAAGTTCGGTGAACATTTCATTTTGTACGGCTTTGTCCATCGTGTCCGGAGCCAGTGCCCAGCATTGCTGATAGTATGCGGAAAATTTCTGTTGAAAATCCGGTTGCTTAATCCATGATTTCAACTGTACATCTTCTTCAGGGCTGGTCAGTCCTCGAAAGAAACGATCCAAAAGTTCAATATGACTGTCTTTTTTATCCATGTTCTGTAGTATATATCTGTATGCCTGCCAAAACACTCACGGATTTTCGTGCTTTAACAATTATTTAGAAAGTAGAAGGAGAGGAAAAGCATGATGAATTTGCGTAATTCTTCTTTCAGTAGTTTCATAGTACGGTAGAAATGAGCCTCTACGGCACGTTCCGTCAAATCTAGCTGTGAGGCGATTTCCTTGTTGGACAGTTTTCCTGCTCTTTTCAGCTGAAAGACTTCCCGTGAAACTTCTGGCAGGCTTTGCAGAAGTTGCTCTATCTGTTTTTCAATGATGGAGACGTCCATATCCATCGTATCTTCCTCGATAGCCTCTGCTTCTGTTTTCAGCTTGTTTTCTACAAATTTGTTGTGTAATAATCTTCGTTCGGTTTCTTTGTATACCATGTTGCGTGCGATGGTGCATAGATATGCCGGAAAACTTTTCTCGGTATCCAGATTACTGCGTTTTTCCCATATCGTCATGAAGCTGCTTTGGGTGATGTCTTTGGCTAATGATTTGTCATATACGAGAAGGACGATGGTGTTGTACAGCCTGGCACTGTATTTTTCGTACAATGCTTCAAAGGCAAATTTATTGCCTTCTCTCAACTTGGCTACCAATAAAGTATCATTTTCTTTCTGCATATTGATTCATCTTACATTTACGCATTCTGAATGGTAGTGTCTTTGTATAGTAAAGTACTATTCCACATAGACTCTGAAAGAATGAACTACAAAGGTGGTGTTTTTATTATTTATTTAAAAGTTTTTTGCTGAAAATATACTTTGTGTGATTATTATTTAATTCTATATTCCACGATGAAGGAGGATGGCAGAAATAGTCATTTGCAGTATAAGAAGTGGTAAACTGATGGATGGGTTTAGGGGCTTATTGTCAATACATTACATTTACAGCGTTGTTACATCCTTATGTAAAAGACGTTACATGCCGGGGAAAGACTCTTTACACACCGGGGTAAAGGCCGTTACATATCGGGGTAAAGGTAGTTACATCCTGGGGTATGTCTTTTCCTGATTTAGCTAGACGCTTTTTCTTTTTATAACCGATATC